>NZ_LN831304.1 GCF_001488575.1 Halobacterium hubeiense | reverse complement strand
ACGCTTATTTGCCTAAAGTTCCGAATTCTGGCGGTAGTAGTGTTAATAGCCAAGAAACCGAATTTATAAACTATATATCGCTATATCAAAACTGAGCCGGCGGTCTCACAGATTCGGCGTTTGGATTCCTACAAACCACCAACCAGACGATATATGGCACGTCCTGCAAATCAAAATTGTACTGCCGCTCACGACAGATGAGTGCGAAATGAGGCTACTCGAGTTCTTGAACAGCGTTCACAACTTCAGTGTCGTCCGGCATTGTCTTCAGGTATCACCGCATTCGAACGTAGTATTCGGCGGCGGCTATCACCCCGATAACAGCGAGGAAGAACGGCCAGACACCGAAATAGAATGCTGTGAAGTCTTCCATCGAACCTCCCGGTAGTCTGTCTGCAAAGCAGTACCCAGAGAGCAGAATTGTCAGTAGGGGAGCGGTGACTAGATGGTACTCGAAGTAGAGATAGATCGGGATAGCCCCAAGGAGGAACGGGCCAATGATCCAGTACGACCACGCCCCAATCTGGGTGGCAATGGTAGTTTGGGGGCCAGGACCACTTCCACCTAAAATGGAGATGAGCCACCAGTTGAGAAGTACAGTATTCAACACTCCTCCGGCAACTGCGAAGGTAAGACGGCTGTTCAGGGAGGGCATTATTTTACAAATTACTAGCTATCGGCATAAATGTATCCGATTTTGCCATCATGAGTGTCCCAGTTCGGGTCGTTGTTTCCGACGTCGACGACTTCAGTACTGACGGGCGTGCTATAACCAGACCACCAGTCAACAACGTTCCCACGAGACAGCGCGAACTTCCATTCGTCAATAGTGATTCCCTGATTGTGATTACAGGGGTCCTTGTGCGCCTGTCCGACGGCGTGGGCATTCTGGAGCCCGATATCGTACAGTCGCATGTGGAACTGGGTGGACGGACATGCCCCAACTGAATTCATCACATGAGCGTTCTGGCTCTTCACATTTCCACTATCGTTGATATAGCGGTTCGTCTTCGGGAGGGGTAGTTGCTGAATCCACTTCCCACCATGGACTCCATTCTTCATGTCGTTCGCCACTACCTCAGAACTACACCAGTCAAAGACGACGTTGATTGGTGCCTTCCGAGACTGCATATTTTCCGCTTTCTCTGCGGTCTTGTAGTGATACAGCGGGACATCATTCTCCCAGTCAGGCTGCTCTGCCGAGGCAACCGAAATCTGTGACGCGGGGTCGGCTTTCCGAAGAATTTTGCGTTCTGCTGCTGCGTGTTCAGCAGTCGTTCCAATGACTTGGGTAGTGCGCTTCTGGAACCGTCTCTGTTCACCGTCGCGAATTTCCTCAGGGAGCGTTCTCGCATAGTACTGGTCTGGTTCGTAGACGAGGACTGGAATCCCATACCGTTCCTCGAGATCCGTACTCTTGAACCGCGTCTGAACTTCGAACGTCTCGTCATCGATGCGTTCCCAGACCGCAGTCAGAACGCCCTCCGCATTGATAGGTTGGTTCTGTTCGTTGTCGACAGTTGCGGTACCTGGAGCCGGTGGTTCACCGCCAGCGGATGCCGTAGTGGTTTGGGTTGCGAGTCCGAGTGCGGTTAATGCGCTTGCGGTGTGTTTGAGGAACGTCCGGCGGTTCCGTCCGTTATCTTGCTGGTTGTCTTCTGGCATGCAAAAATAATTATTTCCCACATATTAGTTTATCTTCTTATAGTTGAGATCTAATGAGAACAAGCAAAGAGTTTATGTGGAATTCTGTTTAAATAAAATCGGTTCGGCATCTTTTTCACTGAAACAGCTGTAGGTAGGATTGTGAACTGAACAGTGCTTGGGGGTGTTATCCGTTGACCTCAACGCCTGTATACAGTAGCCAAAGGGCTACCGGCCCGATTACGGGAGCGACGATAGCCAGCAGGAACATTCCGCCAGTCCACACGTACGGGTGATTGCTATGCCGGGTCGCTTCGCGGTAGATACCGACTGTCGGAACCGCTACGAGGAGAATACCAGCCGTGAGTAACAGCAGCAACATCTCGGCTTGTGCTTCGCCGAGAAGCAATCCACTCTGGAGTAGTGTAGACCGCACACTGTAGGTCACTCCACTCAACATGTATGGGTCTTAGGGTGGCCGAGAAGCGCGTTCAGCACATTCGCTGTACTTAGCGTTCAGGAATTCGTCTTCACTCACTACTACCCTCAGCTTGATCGTCCGCAATGGGCTCAAGTGATTCTTCCATGCGCTCAAGTTTGGCTTCACGGAGTGCTTCCTCTGACGGCTCGTTCTGCACAAGCGATGCGCCCTTCGGCAGCTCAACATCCTCACCCTCCAAGGGGCCTGAATCCGCGACCATCTTGCGGATTTCCATATCTCGATTGAGCTTCCCGATCAGCTGCTCGAACGACGTATCACGCTCGTGACGCAGCCGACGCAATTCTCGAACCTTCCGCTCGAACTCCGTCTGTTCTGCCCAATCATAGATCCGCCGTCCAAGCACCGTGAGCTCGTACCGCTTTTCGGTTCCATGTTTAGTCGGCCTATGACTCACAGTGAAAATATCGCGCTCAACGCCCTCGGATAACCGTGAGGACACTGTTGAGGAACTCACTGCAACCGCGTCGACGAGTGTGTTAAACGTCGCTGTTCCTGTCCCGATCTCCGTGACGAGTTCCGGTGCGCCCTTCTGCCGGAGAAAACCCTCTAGGTCGTCTAATCCCATCGTATCCACGCATTCGCCACCACGCACTATAAATCCAACCAATAGATAACTCACACCGATATTTGGACTATACCGTATTTCAGCCACAACCAATTCTTCAACTACAGCACGCACACCCCTTCATACATCCGCACTCACAAGTTCCAGACAGACAGCCGACGCTAATGACTGGCCCTAATCCTACTCTAATCTATACCGATTTTTGCCAGTCCAGCGGAACCACACTACGTTTGAACCACTCCACAATCCGGCTAGCGTCACGCCACCAGTGCAGTAGGGCGGCTCGGAGGCGGGATAATGACGAGTGATCCGGCGGCGGTCGCTGAGTCAATCGTCGTTCACGCGGAGACGCTCTGTGAGCGTGAAGACCACCTCTGGGATGTCATTCGCCAGCTTTCGATTCCAGTTAACGATCTCGAGGACGCCCGTGACCAGAACAAGGCCGATTTCGAGACCGACGAAATGTTTCGCACCCTCCTATTCAAAGGCATTCGCGGGATCTCACAGAACGAATTAGCGCAACGACTCGGACGCGAGCCAAGTCTTGTCAAGAGCTTCCACTTCGATATTACTGACCTCGAGAAGACGCCGACCCAACAGCAACTCTCGTACACGCACGGGAAATTCAGCGAGGACACCCAAGAAGTCCTCAACCGGACTGTGGCTGGCGTCCGGCAAGTCGCGCTCGATAACGACGTTCTCACAGAAGCTCTCGTGCCGTCCGTCCCAACTGAAACCGAGGAAGAGGAGTCACAGAGTACGAGCGAGTACAAGAAGGAGAAGGCCCAGAAGACGCTGACGCTCGCTCGCAAACACGTTATCCCCGAGTTCGACACGCACCGAGCGGCCCACAAGACGTACTCCGACGAGGTAATCCTGGATATGTTCGCGAGTATCTGCGCGAACAACGGGAGTGCTCATTCGGAAGCCGAGTACGGCTGGCTCACCGACGACGACCTCACCTGCGACGATTCAACGTTCCTGCGGGCAATCAAGAAAATCGCGACACCCGAAGACTCGGACGACCAGCTCACGTTCGCGGAGTTCGAGGATGATGATTCGATGCCCGAGATCGACCGGATTCGGGACGCGATTATGACGGCGTTCAACGCCGCCACCGAGAACATCATCAACTCGATTCGTGGCGACGATCCCTTCGACTCACGGGAGACCGTTGCAGCCATCGATATCACGCACGAGCAGTTCCACGTCTGGCCGTGGGAGGACAAGGAAGCAGGTGTCGCGAAGCCGGACTATCCGAAGATGGTGAGTGGCTACAAGAAGGACGGCGAGTACAAACGCGGCTACAAGTACGCCACCATCACCTTAGTAGGGGATCACGCACCAATCGTCCTCGGCATCGAGCCGGTCAAAGAGGATTCTGCGTGGGAGCCCGACGGTTCGCCGTCGTACTCGAAAGCTGACCTGGTGAGTCGATTACTCGACCGAGCAGAGCAGTTCGTCGACCTGGACATGGTGATGTTCGACCGAGGATTCTACGCCAATCGCGTGTACGCCAACGTTGACGAGCGTGGGCTCACGTATCTCTCCCCAGTACCGACGTACGAAGATGACTTGGCGGCGATTCAGGATATCCAAAAGCATCCGACGGCGGACAAGGCCGTCAAACACGATGTGCCGTTGGGGATCGACGGCGACGTCCATCACAAGGCGGAGTTCCTCTACACGCCGAGTACGAGCGATGATGCTGACGGGAAGTACGCGGTGTTCGTGACCAACAAGGACCACATCGAGCCGGAGGAGATTGCGAGCGTGGTGAACGGGTACAGTCGGCGGTGGGACATCGAGAACCAGTACAAGTCGATCAAGGACTTCCTGCCGAAAACATCGTCGACGGACTACCGACTTCGGTTGTGTAACTTCGCGCTGTCGACGTTGATCTATAATCTGTGGCGGCTGACGGACTATCTGATCAAGGTCGCACTCGATGAGCCGATTCGGTCGCCGCCAGTGATTACGGCGAAGACGTTCGTGCGGGCGTTAGGCGACTTCCTACGGGAGTTCGGGTAACGCTTTTCTCACTCCGGGTCTACTGATTCGGTAGCGGCTGCGCTGTTCATTTTCGCGTGTTTTCGTGGTGTCTGTCAGTAGTTCAATCAATAGTCAGTCGGTAAGTCGATCCTGTTCTGTGTTCGCGCCGATTGTGGACTCACCAGCTCCCAGAATTTCCAGTTTCATTTGTAGCCTTAAAAGGACGCGAAGAATGTGCAAGTTGAGACTACACCGGGTTTAGCGGGCCTGTGATGCGTTGTTTCGGCAGAATCGACAAGCGGAATCTGCTTCAGATCGCTTTCTGAACGGCCGTTCTTGTTTCTCAGGCAACTAATCCAGGAGATTCCCGAGACTCCGGATAGTGTAGCCACTCAGACGACGCGCTACCACGGAGAGAGTACCCTCACTATCCGATTCCCGTTTCCTTCTTCACCAGCGTCAGCGTGTTGTCGGCTGTCACAATTGGCGAGTGGTCGTATTCATCAGTCAATTCGACCTGTACAAGCAGGTCCACCGCTCGCCAGATCGAGTACAGGAGACACGCGAACGCGAAGTAGAAGAACCGGAGTCCGAAATGCTTCGACGTTGTGGCGGCCATGAACCGCTTGATCGATTTGTAGCCGCTTTCGATTTCCCACCGGTAGCCGTACTCAGTGAGAAGGCCACTGCCTCGGTTCGTCATGAACACCGAGTACTGTCTGTGATCGTCGTGTTCGGAATTCTCTTTCCGGCGGTAGATCAACGTCGTCAAGTGCCACTCGTTGTTGCCGAGATGTAGCTTCCGGTCGGTCTCATACCTGTCCTTCCCCCGTTTGAGTAGTCGCTTAGCCTGGGCTTTCTCGCTGGTCTGCATCCGCTTGGGGACTACGTAAGAGAGGCTGCGCTGACTCAGCATCTCCAGGATGTGCTGGCTATCGAACTCCCGATCCATCAGCACATTATCGACGTGAACAACTGCCTCAGCCGAGTCCAAGAGGTCCTCGACGATTTCCTTGCGCGTGTCCCCTTTCCGAACTGGGCGCGCATCTAATACGATTGGAACAGCGTTCCCGACCAGCTGGATGGTGGCCCACTGGTAGGCGTATTGGTCGGTCTTCTCTTTGGTTCCGATGATTTCGTCTTCGTGCCCGGCTCGATCTCCGGTGAAGGGGTCAGATTCAGTAATGTCGATGGCAACGATGCCGGCCCGGAAGAACTCCTCAGTCTCTGCTACCTTGTCCAGCAGTCGGCCAACGGCTTGCCGGTACATCTCTCGAATCTGTTCGATTGAGAGGCCGCGTACATGCTCGCGATGAGCATGACCGAGCGGCGTCCGGTCTCGAGAGGATTCATGGATGAAGCTCCGAGCGCCCTCGTTGACGGCGAGATTCTCACGGAGGCCCAGATAGGTCTGGAGGCCCCAGTAGGCGTTTTCGTGGATCTCACACCCCTCACCACGGTCCAGTGAGAACGCGGGGAGGGCGACGCGACTCACCTGCTCAGTGACTGTCTCTGCTTGCTCTAATACTGTCTGGTTATCGGGGTCTGATTCCTCATTCTCGTCACCGCGACTGCGGCTCTGTCGTTCTGGCTCTCGTGGAACAGCGACACCCGCGTTCTGCGCTTTGGTGAGGGTTGTTCGAGCCGCGGTCTTGACGGTGTCTTGGAGATCAGTAGTGAAGCGATGGTGCCAGCTGCGCCACAGTGTCGACTGGTTCGGCACCGACTCCAAGCCTATCTGTTCGCAGAAATCAGGGTGTTGGGTGAGGTACTCGATGAGGTCAGTTTCGTGGTCCCAGCCGTAGCATTCTTTCAGCAGGAACAGCCGAAACAGTATCTCCATCTCATAGGTCGTCGGACCTGCGTATCGGTCGTGGGCATCGAACCGGATGTATGCGAGTGGCAATGAGTGAACGAACGGTTCGACTGCCTTGTGTTCGTCCTGTTTGAACCATGTTTCTGCAACGACACGAATATCCGATTCCAGTGCATAGAGAGACGTGCGATCGTACAGCGGAGTAGAATCATATACCAGCCAATTAACGTATGACTGTGATGCAATCTCTCTAAATACCCTACGTCGGGACTTACAAGACAATGCCATTCTACAAAGCTGAAGGAATATTCACAGGATTTTATACCAGATATCGTTCAGAACTGGTAGTCGATAATCCGATCGTAGAGGCGATCTCCACCAAACCTACGGAGGGGGATCATTAGCTTTGCGTCAATACCCACCGTATAGCGATTCTTCGGGCTATTTGAACGGACTGCATCTGTGATAGTGTTAGCGACAGCTTCCGGCTCACTACTGAAGTCCACGTCTTGAGTTGCCTCAATATATGACTCGGCCAACTCGGCGTATGGCCCATCCGCACTATATTCTCGTAGGTTTTCAACCGCAATCTCCCCCCATTCTGTATCAATAGCGCCGGGTTCAATTATGACTACGTCGATACCATGTGGATCAAGTTCGTAGCGTAAGCAGTCGCTGAAGCCTTCTACCGCATGTTTCGAGGCATGGTACCACGCACCTAGTGGTGCCCAAACCTTCCCGCCACTACTACTGATATTAATGATTTTGCCGTATCCTCGCTCGCGCATACCGGGGATGACAAGCTGGGTGAGGCGAGCCTGGCCGAATAGATTGACTTCAAGTTGATATCGTGCGTCTTCGAGAGGGGTCTCTTCAACACTCCCATAGAGCCCAAACCCAGCATTATTGACGATAATGTCGATTCGGCCAAACTCGTCCTGAACAGTTTCAACAAGAGAGACGATATCCCCGTCATCAGTGATATCCGTGGGTGCGACGAGTGCATCACCACCGTTTGATTTGATGCGATCTGCGACAGTCTCTAATCGCTCTTCACGGCGGGCTGCAAGAACGACTGAGGCACCCTCTTCAGCTAACTCCACTGCTGTTGCTTCGCCGATCCCCGAAGATGCGCCAGTAATAATCGCAACTTGGTCAGTCAGTGATGGCATCACTTCCTAATAGAGACGTAAAGAGAGAGAATTTTATGCTTATATACAAGGGTACTTAAGATATGGTTGGTCCGAGAGTCTGACTGATGAGTTGATTTTCTGCCCGCCTCAGAAGATCAGATGCGGATGCAGCAGATATTCCGAGTTCCTCAGCGAGTTCCTGTGTCGTCATCTGCCGTGGGGAGTCGTAGTACCCGTGAGCGAAGGCAAGGGACATCGCTCGGTACTGTTTATCGGTGAGCCCGAATGTATCACGCTCTCCTGGGTTCTCGGGATCGACGGCGATCCTCAACAACTCAAATGGGATACCAAGAACATCGCACCGGTCTCGAAGTGTCTGTAGTGCTTCATAGTCTGAGAACACTTTCTCTTTTCGAAATCCGTCGCTGGTAATGGTCCCATCCATCATTACACCCTCGTGTTTTTCAAATTCATATGACGCATCAAGACCAGAGTTGAAGATAGCAATTACTTTGTAGAACCAATCGTCTGCTGCCTCCCCGATCTGAACAACATCAGTTATCTCAGGTTGCGTGCGTAATTCTTGCTCGAAGACCGTGCGAGACTGGGAGTCAACACTGACGATGAACAGTAGTTCGTCATCTGATCGTAAACTCAGCTTCGAGACCGAAATTCTACCACTGGGGATTTCATTTGCGACTCCAACCAGCGGAAATGAATGCCCTCCGAGAAGGATTTCTGCGACGATAGCCATATCGCCGGTTATACATGAGAATATAAAAGCATTCACGTAGATTTTGGTCTCTTAGAGCGCCCGGAAATCTGTTTGAGAGCACCTCACACAACGTTATGGTGAATTCTTTGGGAGGAAAAATATTCGGGATCGCTACTAGGATAGGCGATGGGGATTTCATTACACTTAGATATAAGCGTAGCTCACCAGTATTCCGAAATCGACCGGTATGGAACGTAGTACCCGATCTCATCGATCCACGTCGACAGCCACTCATCAGCGGTCGATTCGTTTATCTTTCCAGCATCGATAGCAGCAAAGAGCACACCGACCGAGCCGACAACGGTCACGCCCTGTTCTTTGGCAAACGACCGTGCATCCCCGTCGTCGGTCAGCAGTCGGCCGTCCTGTGCGTCTGCAAAGGCGAACGCCTGTGCCTCACCTGGATCAAGATGTCCACTGACGACCGCCTCTCTGTTTGCGACAGTTTTCGAGATCGTCGCGATTGGAATTTCCTCCTCAAGTGTATCGAGTGCCGACTGAAGATATGGGTGATCGTCGACACCATCTTCGAGTTCCTCGCGAACGACCGGTACCGTACAGATCCCGGAGAGCCCTGCAACCACGCACAGCTGGTCGATATACGCAAAATTCGAAAGGACAGTCGTGTCAAGTACGCTCGGGTTCGCTGGAATATCGTCACCTGTCATTTCGCATGTGACTCCTCGTCGTCCGGGTCGTCATCATCGAATTCGAGTTCGCTCGCTGCCTCGACCTCGTAGGCTGCGTCGTCTTCGTCAACGAGTCCGAGGCGGAGCTCAACGCCGTGCTCACGGAGGATATCCCGCATCGTCCAGCGGTCGACATCAGCAAGTCTCGCAGCATCACCGAGTGTGATCCGCTCGCGTTCGTAGAGGGCGACCGCAGCCGCAATGCGCTCATTTTCGTGGTCTTCGAAGTACTCGCGCACGAACTCTCGCAGCGCATCGCTCTTACCGCCAAACACACCTGCCTCGACTGCTCCCTCGATGAGGAGGTCCAAGTCGTCTGGATAGGAGCCGGTGATTTGTGCCATTGCTCTACCCGGAACTACGCCTTCATACTATTTATGAACTCCGCTGTGATGACCGTATGCATTGAGACCGCCGGTCGCAACTTCTGTGAGCCGATGGAAGTTGAGACTACAGTGGGTTTAGCGGGGCTGTAATGTGTGGTTTCGGGCGAATTTTCGAGACGAAGCTGCTTCGGATCTACTCTCGATAGTCTTCTCGTGTCGTACTACCAACTAGACCAGTGAATTTTCAAGATCCCCGACAGTGTTGCCACTCAGGAATCCGTATTGCCGCGGACAGAGTATCTCTCTATCCGATTCCGGTTTCCTTCTTCAGCAGCGTGAGCGTATTGTCGGCCGTCACAATGGGTGAGTGTTTGTACTCACCCGTCAACTCGACTTGGACGAGCAAATCGACCGCTCGCCAAATCGAGTACAAAAGACACGCGAATGCGAAGTAGAAGAATCGGAGCCCGAAATTCTTCGACGTCGTCGCCGCCATGAACCGCTTTATCGACCTGTATCCGCTCTCGGTCTCCCACCGAAACCCGTACTCTGTGAGGTGACCGCTCCCGCAATTCGTCATGAACACCGAGTACTGCCGGTGGTCGTCGTGCTCGGAGTCTTCTTTCCGACGGTAGATCAGCGTCGTCTCGTGCCATTCGTTCTTGCCGAGGTGAAGCTTCCGATCGGTCTCGTAGCGGTCTTGATCACATCGAAGCAATCGCTTGACCTGGGCTTTCTCGCTGGTCTGCATCCGCTTGGGAACGACGTAGGAGAGCCCGCGCTGGCTGATCATCTCCAAGACGTGCTGGCTATCGAACTCCCGGTCCATCAGGACGTTATCGACATGGACGAGGTCCTCAGCCGAATCGAGCAAGTCCTCAACGATTTCCAGTCGTGTCTCCCCCTTTCGGACAGGGCGCGCGTCCAGCACGATCGGGACGGCATTCCCGACCAACTGCACCGTCGCCCACTGATAGGCATACTCGTTGGTGTTCTCCTTTGTCCCGATGATCTCGTCCTCGTAGCCCGTTCTATCGCCTGTGAAGGGGGCAGCTTCGGTAATGTCGATCGCGACGATCCCCGCTCGACAGAATTGCTCTGTTTCGCCAGCTTCGTTCAGGAGCTGAGTGATGGCCTGCCGGTACATCTCTCGAACCTCTTCAATCGAGAGGTCGCGGATGTGCTCCCGATGGGCGTGTCCCAGCGGTGTCCGATCCCGAGTCGATTCATAGACGAAACTGCGAGCTCCTTCGTTGGCAGCTAGCCGATCGCGAAGTCCGAGAAACGTCTGCAACCCCCAGTAGGCGTTCTCGTGGATCTCACAGCCCTCGCCACGGTTCAGCGAGAATGCCGGGAAGACGACGCGGCTGACGTGATCACTGATCTTCGCTGCGTCTTCCAAAACAGTCTGGTCGTCCGGATCGGTTTCAACAGCCTCGCCGTCATGGTACTGGAGCTTCTGTTTCGGGTCGCGGGGAACCGCAACACCGGCATTCTGTGCGTTAATGAGGATCGTCTGCGCCGTTCTCTTGACTGTTTCACGGAGGTCGGCACTGAAGCGCTTGTTCCAGCTGCGCCACAGCGTCGACTGGTCGGGGACTGTCTGGAAGTCCAATCGCTGACGGAGGTCAGGATGATTCTCGAGGTGCGTGACGAGAGCGGTTTCGTGCGCCCAGCCCTGAAGGGCTTTGATCAGGAACGCCCGGAACAACTGCTCCATCTCATACCGTGTATGGCCAGTGTAGCAGTCATGAGCGTCGAACTCGACATAAGCAAGCGGCCAGTGGCAGACGAATTCCTCAATGGACTCGTGAGCATCGTGGTCGAACCACACGCTTGTGAGGGTTCGAACATCTTCGGCGAGCGCGCCTGTCGAACTACAGTCGTACAGTGGGGTATCCGTATAGGCGGGCCAGTCGTAGAAGGAGGTCTGAGCGATACGCCGGAAGACAGCGCGACGCGAGGAGGGTGTGCTTACCATCTGAGCAGCGATATTCGATCTGTAATGAGCGCTTGTTTTGGGAACCCATTCGGAAAACTGCTGTAGAACGGACAAATCGTCTTGATGTCGTTCGATCCCAATTTGTGGTGGCCGTTACTCGTGCGTGGTAACTTCGACCGGTTCGTAAGGGTCTTCGAGGTACTCGATATCCGAGTCCGACAGGTCGATATCGAGCGCCTCGACCGCTTGTTCGAGGTGCTCAACGCTTGTCGTTCCGACGATCGGTGCATCCACCCAGTCCTTGTGGAAGTGCCACGCCAGGGCGATCTGCGCCATCGTCACGCCTTTCTCCTCGGCGAGTTCTTCCACTCGCTCGTTGATCTCGATGCCACCACCTTCTCGGTAGGGATGGTCGTAGAGCGGGTCGTGGGTCTCGCCGCGTGTGGTCGCGTCCATCTCCTCGTGAGGACGCGTGAAGTAACCGTGGGCGAGCGGCGACCACGGGATAACCCCGATGCCCTCCTTCTCGCAGAGGGGCAACATCTCGCGCTCTTCCTCCCGATAGGCCAGCGCGTAGTGGTTCTGCATCGCCTGAAACCGCTCGAGCGCGAGACGGTCACTGGTGTGCAGCGCTTCCTGGAACTGGTGAGTCCACATAGACGAGGCACCAATGTATCGGACCTGATTGCGGCGGACCGCGTCGTCAAGGGCTCGTAGCGTCTCCTCGATCGGCGTGTCGTAGTCCCACCGATGGATTTGATATAGATCGACGGTATCCATCCCTAACCTGTCAAGTGAGTGTTGGAGTTCTTGCTCGATGGTCTTCCGAGACAGTCCCGCCGCGTTCCGGTGGTCCGTCGCGCCCGGGAACCGCACTTTGGTCGCGACGACCTGCTCGTCCCGGTCGTAGTCCGAAAGGACGTTCCCCAAGATCTGTTCGCTCGTGCCGCTGGAGTAGACGTTGGCGGTGTCGAAGAAGTTGATACCGAGGTCGATCGCTCGCTCGATGATCTCGCGGCCCCCTTCTTCTCCGAGGATCCAATCCTCTTGCGCGTTCGATCCGAAGCTCATGCAACCGAGACAGATCTTCGAGACCTCCATCCCGGTGGATCCAAGGGTCGTGTACTCCATTTAGGGCACCTCCTGAATCTCTAATTCGCCCTCGTCGGGTTCGGCGAGGAAATAGACGTGGCTGAACTCGCTGTCGGCATCCTCGCTCGTCCCGTGCCAGTGTTCCTCCCCGGGTTCGAAGATAACCAGATCGCCTTCCGACACTTCACATTCTTCCTCGCGGTTGCCGACCATCCCGATACCTCCAGTAACGTACAGAATCTGCACGCCGGCGTGGGCGTGAAACTTGGTGCGCTCGCCCGGGCGGAAGGTCACTTCCGCGGCGCTGACGGTCGTCCCGTCGAAGGCACTCTCGAGGCCGTCCGTAATCAGCGGCGAGCCGACCTGCACTGGGTGGTCCGATTCTTCCCTGTCCGCGGACGGAACGTTGGAAACGTCCATGGTTCAGATCTAATTGAGGACAGTCAGTTGCTTGAGTCCGATGCTATCTTGAAAGTTCATTTAAATATTTTCACTGTGTTCCGAAGCACGGCGCAAATGTATGGGAATGAAGACGCGGTTGGAGCTGCCGTCGAGAAAGCAGACATCGCCCGCGACGAGGTATTCGTGGTGACGAAAACTCTCAGTCGAAATCTCGCGTACGACGACCTCCATGACTCTTTTGAGGACAGTTTGGATCGACTCAAAATGGAGTCTGTCGATCTGTTACTGATTCACGAACCGAGTCGGAGCGTCCCAGTCGAGGAGTCGATCAGGGCGATGAATGAGTTACAAGAAGCGGGGCGCGTCCGACATATTGGTGTGAGCAATTTCTCCATTCGGCAACTGCGCGAAGCCGAAGCAGCATCAGATACGCCCATAGTCACGAACCAGGTCGAGTATCACCCATTCACAGACCAATCGCAACTCTTGGAACACTGCGTGGATAATAACATAATGCTGACCGCGTACAGTCCGTTGGCCGTCGGGAGAAGGCTCGAAAACGAGACCCTGGTTCGAATCGGCGAACGGTACGGGAAGTCCCCGGCACAAGTCGCGCGTCGCTGGCTGATACAGCAGGAGAACGTGTCTGCCATACCGAAAGCCTCGAAGCGGCAGCACCAAGAGGAGAATATTGACATCTTCGACTTCGAGCTAACTACCACTGAAATGGACGCGATCTTCGACCTTTAATGTGAGAGCGTCTTGCTGCCGAGTAGGTTGAGAGACTAAGATCTACCATCTTCACTGGTGTTGCCGATTCGATCTGATCAGCGAGTGCTTCGAGTTGGGACAGGGTGGAGCGCGCTCCGACCTCTCGGACCTCGATATCTTGAGTTCGGTGCGGCCGCAAAAAAGGCGAACGAGACAGCGACGAGGACGGGTCGTGTCATAGGGTTCCCCTCATTGGTTTTGGTTCAGCGATGCAGATGCGCAGCAGTCAGGGACCGATCCCGCGTAGCGACTATCAGAATTTCCGTTACAGTTTCCGAACTACTTCTGCCGGCACTCCCGCGACGACGGTGTTGGCAGGCACGTCTTTCGTTACTACGGCACCGGCGGCTACTACCGAATTTTCACCGATCGTTACGTCGGGCAATATCGTCGCCCCGGCACCAATCCACGCATTGCGTTCGACAACGACCTCCCTTGGCACCAACGTCTTTCGACGATCCGGTTCCACCGGGTGACTTTCGGATGTAATACTCACGTTCGCACTGATCAGGACCTCGTCTTCGATGGTGATACCTCCCAAGTCCAGAAACGAGCAGGCGTGATTGATAAAGACGTTACGCCCTAGGCTGGTGTGTTTTCCAACGTTGATGTGAAACGGTGGAAAAATCGTGGTGCTCTCGTCGACTTCTTCCCGAATAATCTTCCCCAGGTAGTGCCGTATTTCGTCGACGTCTGTCGCCGCATTCAGCTTCCTCGTCAGGCCTATCGTTCTCTCTACTTCCTCGAAGACCTTCGGATACTCCGGGTCGTCTAGTGGGACCGGCTCACCGGCTTTCATCCGATCGAAGATATCTCTCGGGCGGACCCGGACCGTCGCGGACCGGGCACGCTCGCTGATCATCGAGTCGAGGTACGGGCTGCCTTCGTACTTCGTGCGGTAGGCGTCGTCGATGCGGTCGTTCAGTTCCTCGTCCTCTACCGACTCAAACGAGACGTCCTTCGTCGTCCCGGCCGCCTCGATCCGCCCAGCGTTTTCCCGAACGGCAGCCTGGTACCAGCTCGAATCCTGGCCGTTATAGGCGCGCACGTAGAGATCGCCCTCTACAGCGACACTCCAGATCCACGTTGGTGTGCCGTAGGTTTCGCCGTCCTCACGGAACGGTGCAATGTGCAGGTCATCAGACTCCACGATCTCGGTCAGTTCGTCTTCTGGCCATTGGTTCATTGTTGACATCTGCTCGAAATTGATGGAAGCATACTCGGGTTCGGTCCTAGTTGTAGTGGCGTTAGATCAGCTATCTGACTCCCGGTCGTTCATAATCTGTGAGTTAGAGAGGATGTGGCACTTTATTCGTCGAGATTCACCATAACCTTGATCGCCTCTCGCTCGTCCATCGCCTCGTATCCCTCCGGGATGCCATCGAGATCAACGGTCTTCGTGAAGATGGGTGACGGATCCAGAGTGCCCTGAAGAACATCCTCCATGAGTTCCTCGGCGTACGCTCGGGTAGGAGCGGGGCCACCGGTGAACGAGGCGTTGCTGAAGAACAGTGGTTCGAGGAACGCCGGGTCTTCGACGTGGGGCACGCCGACGTAGCCGATGCTCCCTCCAGGGCGGGCGACGGTCGCGGCAGTCTCCAGCGAGGATTCCGCACCGACGCATTCGAGGACGTGATTCGCACCGCCGTACGTGAGCTCTTCGATCTCCTCGATGGCTTCTTCGCCGCGGCTGGAGACGGTCTCTGTCGCGCCAAACTCTTTGGCGAGTTCGAGACGGTCCTCGTGGTGGCCGACTGCGATGACGCGCTCCGCGCCGAGCCGTTTCGAGGCGAGGACAGCACAGAGCCCGACTGCACCATCACCGATGACGACGGCCGTGTCGCCGGCCTCAACGTCCGCGCAGACGGCGGCGTGATGCCCCGTCCCCATCACGTCCGTCAGTGGAAGAAGTGCTTCGAGCGTGTCCTCATCGTCTGCGTACCGGTCTGGAACGCGAACGAGCGTACCGTTCGCCTGTGGGACACGGAGTTTCTCTGCCTGTGCGCCACCAACTCCCGGGCCGTCCCAGAAACCGCCGTTCGGACACGCAGTGTGGAGTCCTTTGCGACAGAACTCGCATTCGCCGCAACTGATAGCGAACCCAGCGAACACGCGGTCGCCTGGTTCAACATACCGGACATCTTTGCCGACCTCCTCAACGATCCCCATCGGTTCGTGGCCGACAGGCGCGCCTTCTTCGTAGTCCTCTTGGCCACGGTAGAACCAGAGATCCGACCCACAGATCGCAGTGTGCGTAACTCGGATGACTGCGTCTGTCGGTTCCTCTATTTCGGGGGTGGGATGTTCTTCAATACGGACATCGCTTGGACCTCGGTAGGTTGCTGCCTTCATACTTTGAATCTAGTCTCAATTCAGGGCTCGTATCGCATAGATTCGATGCTATCTCGAAAGGGTGTTTAAATGCCTGCACGGATCGAGGCCAAGCTTTCTCGGCGAAAACGTTTGAGGAATCGCCACCAATGTGGATCGCACGATCTGCGGGTATCGTTAGAGCTGTTGATCGGTTGGTCGGATGAGCATCTCATTGATACTGATGTGCTGAGGCCGGGTCACGGCGTACGCAATCGCATCTGCGATGTCCTCGCTCTGGAGCGGTGTGATCGAGTCGAGAAAGCCATCTTCAATCTGTTCTTTAATTTCTTCGTCAGGGACGTGTTCTTGGAGCTCGGTTTCAACCGCGCCGGGTTCGATGATTGTCGTTCGAATTCCCTCGGTAGTGACTTCCTGCCGGAGAGACTCAGAGAATGCGTTGACACCGAACTTCGTCGCGCTGTAGCCAGAGTTATTCGCGTTCGCGTCCCGACCGGCTGTCGAAGAGACGTTAACGATGTGGCCAGCGCCCTGCTCCTGCATCACTGGGAGTGCGGCGTGGGTGAGGTTCATCAGTCCCAGCAGATTGACTTCGACCATCTGGCGGAAGTTTTCACGATCGGCTCGTTCGACGGGTTCGAGCAACATCACCCCGGCGTTGTTCACGAGGACATCGATTGAGTCGAACTCCTCAAGAGTCGTTTCGACAAGTGCGTCGATGTCGTCTTCTTCAGTAATATCGGTCGGAACGGGGAGTGAATCACCGCCTGCCGATTCGATTTGATCGGCGAGTGCTTCGAGTTCATTCTTGCGGCGGGCGGCAAGAACGACGCTCGCCCCCCGTGAAGCGAGGGCCGTGGCCGTGGCCTCTCCAATCCCGGACGACGCGCCAGTCACAATCGCCACCTGTCCATCAAGTTTGGAATCGAAATCTGCTGACATCAACTGAAAGGAAGGTAGAGAACGAGTTAGATTCGGTGCTATACAGAAAGGGTATTTAAACGTGTTCTGAATTCGATGGGTGATGTGTCGATTTCTAACCATGCCAGCGATTGGAAGGAGGAGACAGCAATCAGGCAGTGGTCTCGTTCACGAGCTCAAAGGTGATGGGAAACTCACTGTTCATGCTCTCGATAGATTCGATCCCGGATTCGATGCTGCCGATCCTCTCGTCTGACCCTCCGTGAATCGACGCTAACGACGGAACTCGTGAGGTGTTCCAGAAGGGATTCCGGCACATTATGATTAGTAGAGGGATATCCCTCGAAGCGCTGGAGTTAGTAGCTCCTACTGCGAAAGCATCTCCAGACGGGGAGAGGGGCCAAGTGTCGCGGTAATGAGTTGGCGCTCAGCGCGGCCGAGAAGGTCTGACAACGAGGGTTGAGAGATCCCCAGCTCGTCTGCGAGTTCTCTCGCCGACGTCTGGCGTGGCTGTTCGTAGTAGCCACGAGACATAGCGAGTGACAGTGCCTCGTACTGTCGCTCCGTCAATCCGTACGGTGCCGATTCTTCGGACGTTGAGGAATCCTGTGTAATAGAGCCGATCTCGACCGAGATGCCGTGTTCCTCACAACTCGTCCTGAACGTGTTAAACGCGGGATAGTCTTTGAACACTTTCTGTTCGTACCAGCCCTCGGGGGTGATCTGTATTGCATCAACAAGCCCCGCATCGGGGGTATTCTTGAACGCTTCCGCGATGAGCTCTCTAAGCACGACTGATAGCTTGTACACCTCCTTTCCCCTCGCGGTTCCGAGATTGGTCGCTTCGATTACGTCATCGAGTTCCAAGAGCGTCTCCTCAGAGAGGGGTTCAGCGGCATTAATCTCAACAACTAACTGTTGGAGGCCCTGTTCCAGCCCGATCACGTGCGGGCATTGTACTCCGTCAGTCTGTTCCAATTCGGCAACGCTGACGAGCGGCAACAGCGGTGAACGGAGGTGAATTTCAGCAGTAATCGTCATTATCAAGGGAGTACGTGCTGGCCAGGCTTATCTGTTATTTTTCTGAGGCGCTTTTTCATTCAGTAGTCTCGTGTGCCGCTATGACACTCGCTCTGTCGAAGGCGTTCATCTCCCCATTATCGACCTCTGTTCGGGGTTTAGGGCTGGACCTGATCGAGTGGACGGATCAGGACCTCGTTGATGTCCACGTGGTCTGGTTGCGTGGCGACGAATGTGATCGTCCGAGCGATATCTTTGGGACGGAGTGGACGCATCGACGCACCATACTCTTCGATTTCCTGCTTGAGTTCTTCGTCGGGGATGTCCTCCATGAGTTCCGTGGCAACTGACCCGGGTTCGATTGTCGCCACTCTGATACCCTCCGCCGCAACATCCAGACGGAGTGCATCGCCAAACATCTTCACACCGGCTTTCGCCGCATTGTAGTGCGACGAGTTTGCCATCAGGAACCGGCCGGCGACCGAGGAGATATTGACGATGTGTCCGCTCTCTTGTTCTAGCATCGTCGGAATGACGGCGTGCGTGAGGGTGATGAGCCCCCGGAGATTGACGTCGATAGTGGTTTGGAGGGTTTCACGGTCTGCATCCGCGATATGTGTCAGTGGCATATACCCCGCGTTGTTCACGAGGATGTCGATGCGACCGTATTTGTCGGTGGTCGACTCGACAAGATTGTCGATGTCCTCGTCATCTGTGACGTCAGTAGGAACGACGAGTGCATCACCGTCTTCGTCTTCTATCTTGGATGCGAGTTCTTCGAGTTGATCTTCGCGCCGCGCAGCAAGGACGACGCTCGCACCCCGCGATGCGAGAGATTGAGCCGTTGCTTCGCCGATGCCCGACGATGCCCCGGTAACAATTGCGACCTGTCCCTCAAGTTCAGCACCGAAATCGGTTGTCATCATCCGAAAGGAGGACAGATAGAGGATTAGGTCTGATGCTATTCAGATAGTGCGTTTAACTATTGCACTAAGATTCGATATCCTAGTTATCGGCTTGGTTGTACTCCTCGTCAATGACGTGCTCCAGCCAGGTCGCAGCTTCTCCATCCTGTACCGCTTGGATGGCAATGTGGGTCATCGCATTGTCGGGCGTCGTGCCGTGCCAGTGTGTCTCGCCTGATAGAAAACAGACGACGCCCTCAGGTCAAATTTGCTTGGTTGTCCTTCCCTCGCGTTAGACGAAACCACAGCCTTTCGTCACGATCAGCCGTTTTCCAAGCAGGTGGTAGGCCACGCGGTGTGAGCGTCTGGTTCAAGCGTGACACCCGCAGCCACGGCGCGAACATCATCTTGGGAGTCACAGGGGGTCGATCCATGCACTGGATCAATCGCAACCACCCACATCATGCTGGTAGTGTTGCTGAAGACGCGAGCGTATGCATTGAGAATGCCAGTCTCAACTACTGTGAGCCGACGGTCTCAACTGAGTCCACCGAATAGAGGCGGAATCAGACTATTCTGAGGTTGCTATTGGGGTATTGTAGAATAGTTTTCTATTTTGGAATAGTACGCTATTCAGTCGATTCTGAAGAAGCAGACTCGCGGGCTTGTTCGAACCGTTCGGCCACTTCATCTACGAGATCTTCCTCCACAACGGTTCGGAGAAGGGCATCAGTCATTTCTCGAACGACGATGTTCTGGTAGCCCTGCTGGTTGAGCTCGCGTTCCAGTTCATACTTCAGCCAGGAATCGAAGTCCTCGATCGTAGCCTCCCGGGCGTAGAAAGGCCGCTGTTTAGCGGCCTCATAGCTGAACGCTGAATCGGTCATCGGGTTTCGTCGTTCGACGGGTTCCTGAGAGGGCGTCTCCTCGTCGCCTCCCGATTCAGACGCGTCATCCGTATCCTGGGGTTCGTCGTCCGGTTCATCTTCGAGTGTCTCCCCGAGGTCGGCAAACGGATCGTCGTCAGACATGGCGGACCACCTCACCTGCCTCGACGATGTGCGCCAACTCGTCGAAACACTGCAACTGGTCACAGTCAGGGTCGTAGTCCAGCAGGGGTTTGCGCTCGCCATAGGCCTTCGTGATGCTGGTTCGGTCCCGGATGCCCGGAGAGGGTTTGAGATCGCCGGCGTCGACAGCCTCCCAGTCCGTGATTCTCGCGAAATTCGGGATGCGGTCCTGAAGGTTATCGTGCGAGTTGAGACGTTCGAGGAGCTGTCGATCTTGAGTCTGCTGGTCGATACGGCCGCTCAACATGTTCGGAACCAGTGACAGAACGTCGACGTCCATATGCTGCCGAAGCGGTGAGATCTGTCGCTCGATGGTTCGCTCCAAGCCGGCCATCGCCTCGTTCCCCGGGGCGAGCGGAAGCACCAAGTTCGCCGTCGCGACGAGCGCGTTGTCCGTGAGTCGGGATCGGTACGCCGGCGAATCTGTGACGATATAATCGTACGTGTCCCCAAGGAGTGGGTCGACGACTTCCCGTTTGAGCAGCGCAGAGGGTTGGAATACGTCGCCGACGACGATCTCCCGCTCGACCTGTTCTAAGTCCTCGCTGGACGGGAGGATATCGAACTCATAGCTGGTATCGTAGACAACTGAAGTCGGGTTAGCATCGTTGAAGAAGACGTCGCCGATGGTTTCCTCGGTGTTGTGGTACTGGTCGTCAAACCCCAGCCCCACGGACGCGTGGCCGTTCGGGTCAAGATCGATGAGGAGGACATCGTGTTCGTGTGCGGCCAGTTGTCGGGCGAGGTTGACCGCAATCGTCGATTTGCCGACGCCTCCCTTCAGCATACACACCGAAACAGCCCGAGAGTTCCCATCGGTCTGTACCGAATCATATGGGCTATTTGGGCTATTCGTTCTATCTATGCTATTCTTACTATCTGAGCCACTCATACTATTCAGCAGTATCAACCCCTCTAAACTTAACTCTGTGGTGAATAGTCCGAATAGTATTCTATTCCAAAGCTACACGCTATTCCAGAATAGTTTACTACTCTAGAATAGTTAGGATAGAATCAGTAAATGTGGCTCAGGAGACGAGCTCCAACATAGAGCGAAGTTCAGATTCGATATCAGTCAGTTCACTCCGTTGCCACTCAAACCGTTCTTCCACCCCAACATCGGTAAACCGGAGTGAAGCACGAACCTGCCGGGCGGGATCGTGCTGGAAGAGCGCGAGAGCGTAGGCAAGCATTTGCGGCCGATAGTGGTCAGCGAGGGTATCAGTCGTCGTCGACGAAAGATCGTTCGTCTTGTAGTCGATGATATGATACGCATCAGGAGTGACCAGAAGACGGTCAATATCACCCACTATGCGGGAATCATCGAGACGAGCGACAACTGAGTACTCGTCATAGGTCGCTTCGAGTGGGAGGTCCGCCTCAGTTTCATCGACGAACCGGATCGCATCCTGGGCATGGCTCACGGCTGCTTGGAGGTCGCCATCCGTCGGTTCCTCACCTCCCATACGACTCAACTGACGAATGAACGAGGGCCACTCATCCCGTGGAGGACGGAGCTCATTGAGCCGATGGACAACAGTTCCGAAGGTGGTCGGACTCAATCCGATTGTCTCATCCCCCGTCGTGTAGCTATGTCCGTCCTCGTAGGCATCCGCAACAGCACTGACGAGAGTCGTCGCGGCAACGCGAACAGCGGCCTGTTGTTCTGGCGGGGAGGGGACAGTAATCGCAGGGTCTACCTCTTCACTCGGAGCCTCAGACTGCCATTCAACCGGCCGAGGTGGCGTCTGAATAGTGTATGAAGCGTCACCGATTCGAGCGTCCGTAGCTCCCTCGTGAACCGCCTCAGCGACTAGCTCTTGGTCGTCAAACAGAATTGGCTGGAGCCAATCCCGCCATCGGCTGGCGTCGTCGAAATCATCTGGCTCACCGAGTTCGATGTGTCCAGACTCATCGATATCGATATCGTGTGTCCCACACAACAGCAGGTGGTCCCGAGTTCGGGTACAGGCCACGTAGAGCAGTCGTTTGGATTCCGCACGCTCTTGCGGGAGCGAGCGACGATCAGCATATTCGTGGACTGCCGTCTTTTCGATTGAGAACGCATCGTTGGGGTGGGGACCACCCACGGCAGGAATCGGTGGAGCATCAGTCGTCCCCTTGACGAGGCGGACATAGCCGTGGTCATCGACGGACCGCCCGAAATTGAGGTCACTTCCGAGATCGGGAACAGTGACGATTGGGAACTCGAGTCCCTTCGCGGCGTGAATCGTCATTATCCGAACTCCCTCAACATCACCGGGAATGTCAGCCTCCCCCTCTCGGGGATCGATCTCGGCTTGGCGGTCGATCCGGTGGAGCAACCCGGCAGCTGTATGAACACCGTTCTCGCTCCAGGTACGGACCTGGTCGCGGAACTTCTCGACGTTCGCGACGGCCTGTCGACCGCGTTCATCAGCACTCACACTAGCCAGATACCCCGTGTCATCGATCACTCGGGACAGCAGGCGGTTCCACGGGAGGACGCCATCCTCAGACGGCGTCGCACAGCCGCTGAGGGTCCGCCACGTCGTAAGGAGGTCGAACGCGTCCGCGAGCTGTGGATCGTCCGCCTCGGCGAGCGCATCCCACACTGAATTGGCCTCTGCGACCGCCGGTGCGAGACGATCATCCGCGAATCCGAACAGCGGCGACCGAAGCACCCCGTAGAGGGAGACATCGTCCTGTGGATCACCGAGAACTCGAAGCAGGTTCGTGAGCGCCTGGACCTCAGGCGTATCGTAGAATCCGACGCCACCGACGACAGTGTAGGGGATGTCGTACTTCTCGAGAGCGCGCTGATACCGATCCAGATGAGTTCGTCGGCGGAGGAGGATTGCCGTGTCGTCCGGCGTAGCGTCACGATGAGCACCTGTGTCGGGGTCTTGGACTTGCGGCGGATCGTCGAACAGGTGGGTCAGTCGAGCTGTGAGCGCTTGCGCTTCGGCCTCGATGGTGTGGTCGAGCGCGCCTTCGGCGACCGGATGGTCGTCGCCGAAGAGCTCCGCTGCCGTATCGGCGTCGTCGGGGACAGCGAGATACTCGACACTCCCGGTCAGTCCCTCGATGTCCTCGACACGGTCGCGCTGCGTACTCAGTCCCTGAGGTGGCGCTTCGTAGGGTTCGTGGGTGTCACCTTCTGGTTGGAACAGGTACTCGAAGAGCTCGTTCAGGAACGACAACGGCTCGTCCAGCGTCCGGAAATTCCCGGAGAGTTCGAGGGCGGTCGGACTCTCGCCGTCGCTGTCGGGAACGTCGTCAACCCCACGAGCCTCGTTGACGGTCTGGAGTTCTCTGCGCGCATCCCCGAACGTCGTCACGTCGGCCCCGCGGAATCCGTAGATGCTCTGTTTCTCGTCGCCGACCAGGAAGACGTTCGACGCCGTCTGCTCGTCGACGCCCGTGAGGAGCTTGACTAACTCCCACTGGCGCGGGTCCGTGTCCTGGAACTCGTCGACCATCACGGCCGCAAACTGCTCTCGAAGCCGCTCCGTGACGACATCGTTCGCTCGCAAGAACTCGAGGGTTGTCTCGATCACGTCGGGGAAGTCGAGCGTATCGCGGCGCTCCTTCTCGTCGGCGTAGGCGGCGAGGACGTCGTTGAAGACGCGCATTAGGGCGAGCGCGTAGTGAGCGCTGTTCGCTTCGAGCTCACCGGGCGTCGTCTCGACCGCATCCGCGTGCGGTTCGACGGCATCGATGACCGTGTCGATGGTGTCTTTCAGGTCGTCGTAGACGTCACCGTACTCACCCCAATCGTCCCGGTCACCGACGACGTACCCCGAACTGCTGTACAGGCCGCCGTTCTTCTTCTCACAGGCCTCGTAGAGCTCGAGGATTGCCCGTTGACAGTCGCGAGGATCGCTTTCCTCCGGGTCGGCCGAGAGTGTGGTCGCGACTTCGGTGAAGGTCCGGTAGGCTCGAAGACCGTCTTCGTCGGCGATAGCGCCCTCGCGGTCGACACGGCCCGCAACCGTGCGTAGCTGCTCAAGGAGTCCGTCCGCATACAGCGTCTGTCGGGCGTCGGCGACGTCGAGATCACAAACGACCTCCCAGCAGATATCGACGTAGTCGTTGACCTCCGCATCACGCCACTCCTCGAGGACCGCCTCGCTCTGTGGGCGCTCATCGAGTAGTCCAGTGAGTACATCGACCAGCTGGTCGCGACCCCAAAGCTGAGCGAGTAGCGCGACGTCGTCATCGTCCAGGTTGCGTTCGAGAAACTCCGTCACGACTTCG
The DNA here is from genome assembly GCF_001488575.1 of Halobacterium hubeiense. NCBI lineage: Archaea > Methanobacteriati > Methanobacteriota > Halobacteria > Halobacteriales > Halobacteriaceae > Halobacterium > Halobacterium hubeiense. The sequence continues at coordinate 133,622 of NZ_LN831304.1, read as the reverse complement.
CGTTGGAGTGTCGCAGCGCCGTCTTCGTCGAGTACGTCGAAGCCGAGCGGGACCGGAGCCTCGACGGCCCGTTCTCGCAAGAGCCGCGTACAGAACGCGTGAATGGTGTGGACGTAGCCATCCTCCAGGTCGTCGAGGACGTTTCGCCAGCGGTGATAGGCTTCTGGTGAGTCGACAGCCTCGAGCCGGTCGTACACCTCCTCCCGAACGCGCTCGGTCAGTTCGGCAGCGGCCTTTCGTGTGAAGGTGATCGTAACGATGTTCTCCGGCGTGAGCGATGGGTTTTCGGCCAGTATCGTCACGTACCGCTCGGTGAGCGTTGTCGTCTTCCCCGTCCCGGCGCCGGCAGTGATCGCGACGTTCCGGCCCTGGACGAGCGCGTCCTCCTGTTCCTCTGTGAGCTGAATCTCCTCGGGTTCCTCAGTCATCGCTCATCACCGTCTCGATGTCCTCGTCGTCGCGAACACGGAGCGGAACGTACGCAGCGTCGTCCTCGTTAACCTCGTCGACGAACTCCCGCTTGCGGTGATGGCGGACATCGCACGCCCGACGGTAGTCACAGTATCGGCAGTTCGCTCCGCGGGCCGACAGGAGGGTCGTGTGGAACCGACCGTTGCCGATCGCCTCGTCGATTTGGCCCAGCCACTCCGGAACAACATCGTTCAGGAACCGGCGGAGTTCGGCCTCTGAATCGAACTTCGATTCGACGCCGCGTGGAACCTTGAGGTCGTTGGGGGGTCGCACCTGATAGTACGTCGCTGAAAGCGATCCCTGCTCGAACAGATCACCGTCGACGACGTTGGCCGCAGCAAGCAGATAAATGGGGAGTTGGAACTTCGTGCCGCCGGTTGTCTTCGTCATATACGGTGCTCGACCAGTCTTGTAGTCGTAGAGCGTGAGCGTCGGTTGTTCGCCACCCTGGCTCACGTCAACGCGGTCGATGTATCCCCGAATCGAGACAGTCGAGCCGTCCGGTCGCTCAACTGTGAACGGCCCAGCATCCGAGTCGGGAAGTCCCTCGCCGAACGGGGCCTCGAACAAGTGTGGGCGGTCAGCGCCGTCCCGCGAGAGTTCGTTGTCGAGGAAGGTAGCGAACAACCCCTGTTCCGGTGCGTCGTGAGGTTTGCTCCCGGCCTCGTACGGAGCACTCTCGCCGTCACCCAGGCCCGCGAACAGCTCCGCCTTCCACCGTTCATAGAACAGGCCGTCGTACTCGAAGTCAGCATCCCGGAGTTCTTCGACGGCAATCTCGCGAAGGTGTATCGCCAAGTCGTTCCGGTCGAACTCGGTGAGGTCGACACCATCTTCGGTTTCGTCCTGTAGATCCGCGAAGAACCGTTCGAGGACGTCGTGGACGTACGATCCGGTTTCGAGGGGCGTAGGGACGACCTCGACGTCGTCGGGATCCTCGATTTCGAGCACTTCGTCGGCGTAGAACTTGAACCCACACTCGACGTATCGCTCGATCCGACTCGCGCTGTAGGGTTCTCGCTCCGACGGAGGGTATACCTCATCGACTGTCTCGGGATCCAACACGCCGTCGTGGTCGGAGAGGCCAGCCGTTCCCCTGTTGGCCGCACAGTGGAGTCCCCGATCCGTGCGCTTGGTCTGCTCGGGGGAGAGGTCACCTCGGTCGCCGGCGCGGCTGACTGCCGCACGCCGGTCGGCCGTTGCAGCGACGTGCCGCTGGAGGTCTTCGCGGGAGCCCACGCGGTCGTCGACGCCATCTTCGGGTTCGATGCCGGTCACGCGCTGGAGTTCGTCGAGGACCGGCGACCGGACGACGGCGGATTCGTCGTCGCCCGTCTCTGGTGTGGTGATCGTGAGTTCGTCAACGTTCGCCAGGAGCGTCGCGAAGAGATAGCGCCCCCGGAGGCGCTCGTCGCCAGTGTCGAACCGTGGATGGGCGTCGGTCATTTCTTCGAAGAAGGCCGGGCGCTCCGGCGTCACGGGGAAGTGCTCGCTCGTCAGCCCCACGAGAAACACCTTCTCGAACGAGCGCATCCGGGCGTCGAGCAACCCCATCACTTCGACGTGACCGCCAGCAGCGCGCTGCGGAACCCGGATCGGAACACCATCGAACGCACGAGTGAACAGTGCCAACGGGGAGAGATCGCTATTGACCGCCGCCAGCGACTCGAACGAGGAGAGGACCTCGTCTACGAGGTCGTAGGCTCGCTGTTCGACGGCTTGCTCGGCGCCGCTGGCGTAGTCCTCCGTCGCCCCCTCCAGGTCGAACCGTTCGTCCAACAGTCGTCGGAGAGTCTTGGTTGCGCCCTCGACGTCGCCTGTTCGGAGCGTCTCTAGCGTGGCCAGTAGGTTCTCGATCAGTTCCGCCGCCTCGTCGTCGACGTCATCGAGCAGGGGTGACACAGAAACGGTGCCACGCCGGCGAGCAGCTGCCGTGACGGCGTTGGCTTGGTCGGTGTCGACGACATTGACTAGTGGATTCGCAAACAGGGACGTGAGGTCCTCAGCCCGCGGATCCGGTTCGGCGAGGTTCAGGAGGTCGTGGACGACGCTCCCGGTGAACGTCCGGTTCAGCTGTGAGGCGTCGGTCGTGACGTGCGGGATATCGAACGTATCGAACGTATCCTCGACGTACCCCGAATAAGCCTCAGTCCCGGGAACGACGACGGCCAGGTCGTCGGGGTCGCGACCATTGGCCAACTCAGTCCGGAGCTCGCGAGCGACGAAGCGAATCTCGCGCTCGGGCGTCGGGCGTTCACGCCATCGCAGAGTGTCTGGAGAAGGGACGGTGTCGGGGTCCGGGCGGTAGAGCGCCTCGGTGATCGTTCCAAAGGCCTGCCCTGACTCGTCGACGGGCTCGAGTTCTACTGTCTCAAAGTCAAGTGCTTCGTACACATCCAAGGCGTCCTCCGCAACGGCGTCGACTCCGCTCCGGCCATCCTGGTGGAGTGGCAGCAGTGCGATCATCGGAAGCTCGTCGGCGAGGCGTTCGATGAGGCGGCGTTCGACGGGGCGGAACTCGTGATACCCGGAAAGGATGACGACATCCAGTTCCGGGGAGAGCGCCGATAGTGACTGCTCCGCCGTTGCGACGGCGTCGAACATTTCTCCCCGGGTACAGACCCACTCATCGACAAAGTCGGCATGGAGATCCCGGTAGTGTCGGTACGCGTCGACAGTGGCTGTCGCGATATGGTCATCGAGGTCTGAGCCCTCGAACTCCGCCGCCAGTGCGTCAGCGGTACCGACGCCGGCGTCGTCGAAGAGTGAGAAGCGACTGCTGAACGAATCAGCGAGGGCGGCAGAGGCTGGTTCGCCAGCAAGAGCGCCATCTGTCTCGGCTGTTGTTCGGTCAAGCGCGTACTCCGCGAGCCGACGGTTCAGCTGCCCGGAGAGCGGTTGAACCGGACCGTGGAGATGCTCGTACCACTCCCGAACGACCGCGTCAAGCGTCTCCGCACGAAGACGGAGAGGTTCGTGGGAAACGGCCCAGCTGTCCTCAACCATACTCCGGCGAGCGTCGTTCCGCGTTATGTAGAGAATACTCCCCAGCGAATTAATTGCGATATCATCAGCCCGCTGAAATGCCCGTCGTTCCAATCGGGCGTGTTTCGGACCGGTCAGAAGCGTTGAATCCATCGAACATTCCCTACCAAGATATCGGTCTCACTTCACTCTTGGCGAGACTGACAGCTTAGGAGTGGCTTACCGAGAGAGGCCAAAATAAATCAGAGAGGACCTGGAATTCAGTCGACGCTCGCTAGCACCCGGACATCTGTATCCGAGTGCCGTTCACGCTGGGTTCAAGCATTCTGTTCCTGCAGGAAGGTTTCGATCTGATACGAATAGTAACACCGAAGTCACATCAACCAGGCCTGATATCACGCCAGCGCACATCGACAGTTTCGCCATCATCCAATTCGACGCGAAAGAGATACCCCTCGCGTTCATCATCAGTCACATCTCCCGCATCGTCAGTAATGATCTCAACAACTGTTCCGTAACGACCATGGAGCCAGTCATGGTCGGGATCAGTCTCATCAGGAATATCAATTCGGACAGAATCACCGGTATCGAAGCGCCTCATAGTATTTTCAGCGGGTTTGAATCCTAAAGAGGATGGCTAAGCCGAGCAGGAAGACTCCACCAACACCAAAACCAACCATCGATGGGTCCGGCAGTGATGGAATGAACCTCTTCACCTGGGGAGTAAGAATGAACCCGCCGGCATATCCTCCGACGGAGATGTATCCAGCAGCCAATAGGCGGACGAACCACTGTTCCACAATCGTATGCGAGCGGTGATCAGCATCTTCAGCTGGACGAGGATCAACGATTTCTGGGTCAGGCTTCTCCCGCTTCAAATATCGCCACTCATCGAGATACATACGAACAGGCAGGACCGACTCGATCTCATTCAGGATAGCATATCGAGCTTTGTTCAGCCGTCGGTATGATTGAAGACTCTGATACCAGAAGTAGCAAATCAGACTGCCGAATCCTGATGCGAAGAGAACGATCGCAGCATTTGTGCTCGTGAGATTGCCGCGGGCGAGAGCAAAGAGACCGGCCAGTATCGAGGTTAAAATCAGACCGAAAAAACGGTTCATCTGGACTCGCTGATTGGCTGTCTCGATTGCCACCTCCCCGTAATGGATGTACTGCTCCATCAGCCGATTCTTCTCGTCCTCACTCAGATTAGCCAACGGTCCAGCTGTGACATCTTCCTCCTCAGATGGCCCAGCAGGGTCCCCTCCAGTGACCTCTTCAGAGTGCTCAGGTTCTGTCTCGGGCGTGTCTCCATCGTCAGTATCGGCTTCATCCTCGGAAAGATCAACCGCCGCTTCGTCGGTTGAATCAGGCATATTCAGCGAGTGCGTCGACAAGCGAGGCCTTTCGCCATCCTACCTGAGTATCTGCGACTTCTTGGATTTTCTCGGGGACCTTCGATTGTCCCTCTGGAATGATTGCGATCACCGGCTTGTCCAGTTCATCGGCGAGTTCCAGCTCCTCCGGGATCCAAGTGCTGTGAGCACCGTACATTCCACTACTTACGACGACAACCGACGCCGTTTTCATCTGGTTCCGGAGTTCAGAGCGAAGGGCAGACTCGGTATCCACGGGCAGAGGGTCAGTTGAGGGGACACTATGATTCTGCCACTCGAGCGACGGAACCTCGTCAAGGAAATCAACGATACGCTCGTAGTGTTCGTCGTACTCCCACGAGTGAGAGACAAAAACGTTGTACTGCTTGTCCTCAAGTCGAGTTGCAGCGCGTGCTAAGCGTGAGATTGATTGCCCAGTATTTCCGCCTGAGGAGGAAGAGGACTCTTGAGTCGACGAGCCTGCAGAGGCCAAGGCTTCTAGCCCTTTGTAGGCACTATATAGGAGCAAAGCACCGCCAGCAATTTTTTGTCCAGACGAGAGCCCCTGCTGGTTCTGAGTGTCGGTAGAACTGCGGCTCAGGGAATCGTCGGTCGGGACAAGGCCCGACTGTTGGTCATTCGGCTCGAAGAGCGACGGTCGAGAGGAACTGAGCTCAGGGAGACTGTTATCCCCAGATTGCGTGACTGTATAAACGGGGCCGAGTTCTCGAACGGTGAACTCCTTTCCGAGATCGTTCCCTTTGTAGGTCGGTAGTAGGCGGTCTCCATCATCGCGATAGAATCCGGTAGGTAGATCGTTAACAGCTGACTTCAGAACGAATCGAACAGCTGATTCGGGGGTTGGACTGCCACGAATATCATCAAACGCAGCCTCCCAGGTGGTTTTCAATGGGGAGGAGGTGTCTTGGCTCATAACCGTATGAACAATCCGTTTTTAAATAGTATAAGTTCTTCCCCCTGGAATATCGGCAGATTTGGATTCCGCATCAGAGAGGACCATAGTACTAAACGGGTAAGCCGTCAATAAATCGCATATAGTTATGAGCTTCAACAGCAGATCTTCAAGCAACCGTCGGAGCGAATACCGACTGTTCATCTCGCACTCTTGGGAGTACAGCGACGAGTACAATCGGATGGTAGAACTACTTCGCGACTACCCGAATTTCAGTTTCCGGAACTACTCAGTACCGAAGGTTGATGAGATCGATGCTGACACCGAGGAGGAACTGGAACAGGCGCTCCGGGAAGACCAGATCAAGCCAGCTACGGTCGTAATAATACTCGGGGGGATGTACGTAGCACACAGCAAATGGATCAAGAAAGAAACTATTTTAGCTGAAATCGAGAGCAAGCCAATTCTGGGTGTTACACCGCGCGGAAACGAGCAGATGCCCAATTTCGTTGAAGACCACGCAGATCAGATCGTGGGTTGGCAAGGAGAGAGCGTGGTAGAGGGGATTCGAAATCTGGCTGATTAAATCGGTGAGAGTGTGTATGAACTATTGAGGAAGAGTCTGGCTGGCATCAAGACTGTTCCCAACGCCGCGAATCGGGTAGAGTTCAATCGCTTCGTACTCACCATCACCGTCAATATGCCCCAGTTTTGAAAACAGAGATCGGCTCTTGTCGTTCGGTTCGTCGATGTAGTAGACATCATCCTCGCAGTACTCCTGGCACCAAGTCTGAATCAATTCCTCAGCAATCCCCTGCGCCGGTAATGATCCCGGACATACAGCTGTCGAAGAACCTGTATTCCATCCAGCTCTTCCCAAGTGACGTATCCAGCCGCGTCATCATCTCGAATATAGAGCAATCCCTGGTGGTTCTCAGGGATATATCGGGCAAAAGAAGAACTCGTGTCACCACCATAGCTAGTCATCGCGCTGATGACTCGTTCTGTTTTGTTTATTGGTCGACCATCAGAATACACGAGAAATGAATCTTCCGCACCGATCTCCACGATGTCATCCGGAGTCGAATCCGTGAAGAGCCACTCAGCACTGAACACCTCATCAAGATCGATTCTACGACCCTGATACTCGATACCGTATAGGCTCATACAGTTACGGCAGCGAAATTCTGCTGATTCCTCGATTTCAGACATTCCCGGAACACGCCCAATTGACGGGTCGTCAATCCCTGAGCAATCGCAGTCCTGTCTAAGTTCCTCAAATTTGTCCCCCTTCCCAGATTGACTATACGGAACAAAACCCATCTTCCAATGCTCCTCTAACTTCTCACCGAGTTCCTGAGCGAGTTTTTGAACGACTCTCGCGTCTGTTCCCACAAATGCAACGACAGCATCAAGGAGGTCGTCTACGTGAATAATCGGGTCCTCGGACAACTCGTATTCTGTGAGCAATTGCCAGCCATTAGGAGCCCGGTAGATCATCCTAAGATAATCTTCACAGAGAAGGGAAACAGCGACGACCTCAATCCCGTCATCAGCTTCGATATAGAGAGGAACTGTTTGTTCAATCTCCTCACGTTGAGCAAGAGTTTCGAGCCAAGAGTAATCCCCGAGACCCGCAGGAAGAGGAATATTCAAGCTCATTTCTATCCGAAAATCGCTCTGTTACGTTATAAATGATAGGCGACCAGCACTATGTAGATATATAAAACCTGCTTACCACAAGACGGAATATGGAAACCAAGCGGATCGCTGAAGTCGTGGAAAATATAAATTATTCTTATCTCTTACCAGCGATTCAGCGCGAATTCGTCTGGGAAACGAGTGATATAGTCGATCTGTTTGATTCCCTGTTACGGGACTATCCGATCGGTGCTCTTCTTCAGTGGAACCTCTCAGCCGAGGAAGCACAGGCTCAGCCCAAATATCGCTTCGTCACCCACTACGTCGACGAACCGAACTTCCCCCAGTCACTCACAACCCCAACCCATCGAAACCCTCCACACAATTCTGAAGATCCACTCCCCTCACCGGTGAAGCTGGTTCTCGACGGCCAGCAACGGCTGACCGCGCTCAATATCGGCCTCACCGGATCGTTCTACGAACGGAAACACAATCATCCGCGAAACAAGGCCAGTTCGTGGGTCCAGAAACGCCTCTATCTCAACCTCCTCTCCGACCCGCAGACAGCGGACTCGGAACTCGGCAATAAGTACGATTTCTCCTTCCGGTCCGAACAGTCAGCGACTGCGAATGCCTATTGGTATCCGGTCAACCGGATTATGTCCATCTCGGACAACGACGATTTCTATGCAGAACGCCAGGAAATCGAGAGTGAGATTCAAGAGCTGATCGGAGAACACCCGGAGATAGAGAATGCGGATAGTCTGATTCTCAACGCCCAGCGCAATTTCGAGGACCTCTATCGAGCGGTCCACAAGGACGAGAAGCTCCACTTCTTCACCGAAGACGAGAACGACATCACCCGTGTCCGCGACGTCTTCGTTCGGATCAATCAAGGTGGAGTGACACCGAATCGCGCCGAAATCCTCCTTTCCTTGATGACCAGTAGCTGGCAACAGGAACCCCCAGAGATCAACGCACGTGACGAGGTTCACTCGATGGTCGACGAACTGAACGGAATCATCGATGGTGGGAATGCTCCCTTTGCCACGAAACACATCCAAAAGGTGCTGCTCGCAATCAACGGCAACGAGATTCAGTATCGGTTCGACAACTACACACTCGACTTGCTGCGGAATCTGAAGGAGATTTGGCTTACCGATACGTTCTCGAACACGATGGAGCAACTCGCGGAACTCCTGAACAGCTACTATCCAACGGTGACCTACATCCTCAGTCCCGCCCTCTACACGCCTATCGCCTACTACCTCTACCAGAACGAAAATCCCTCGCTCGATTCGACCTCCATCAAGGGTCGCGGGCGGCGCCGTGACATTCTCTACTACATCTGTGCGGCTCGACTCAATGGGTTCACCAGCCAATCATCGAACCAGATCGCCGAACTCGTCCGGGACGTTATCCGAGAAGAAGATAGCTCGGAGTTCCCACTTGAGCGGATTAGTGATGAAGTGGCGTCGAGTTACGGGACGTCCCTCCGTTTCACCGAAGAAAAGCTGACCACGCTTTTCGAGGAGCTTCAGTACGGCAAACGCGACATCGAGTTCCTCCTCCAGCTGTCGCACTATCCCGATGAACCGGCCCGGGGCAAGGACTACGATATCGACCACATTATTCCGAAGTCGGTCCTCCCAGAGGAGGCAGATGCCGACCGAGTGGGGAACCTCCAGCTGCTGATCGACAAGACGAACAAGATGAAATCCGATGACGACTTCGAGGACTGGATGAACTCCCGAACGGACGACTACAAGCAGACTCACCATATCCCAGAGGGCGCCAAGGAGATGACCTTTGAGGAATTCGTTGACTCTCGGGAGCAGCTCATTATGGAGCACATCCTCGAGAACCAACCGTTCTAACCGCAATCAAGCTTCCAATTCGAAAGCCCTCTCAAGGAGATCAGTGAGCTCATTTAGAGCCTGAGTCGCAGTTTCGTCAATTTGGACACTAACGCGATCGGTTTCCTTCGGGTGTTTCTTTCCTAACGAGAGGACAACGTCGTCATCGGGGGAAAGGGAAGCCGAGAGCCAGGAGGTAACACGGGGGGAGCCGGCGAACCAAGCCGTTGTCAAATCATGCCAAGGGCGTTCGCGATCTGCCTCAGTCGGACGATCCGACCCAAATGCCAGCCGTTCCAAGTTATCAGTAAATGATCGGAGTTCCTCGGTATCCGATTCTTCAAGCTGAACGGTGACACGGTGGGTATCTCCGTCCCAGCCCCAGTCCTTCTTTCCAAGCTGAAGAGTTAACTGACCCGTTGGTGAGCGAGAAACAGTCGCCCAGGCGCGCCCCTTCCGTCGGAGATCTTGTTGAGCAACGGTCACCCATTCATCCGACTTATCGAACGAAGCCCAATATTCTCCGGGTATAGGGACCTCTACCGAAACAGAGAGCGATTTCTCTTGCCAGAGCCATCTGATAACTTCGGGGTACCCCTCCAAATCAGACCGCGACGGAAGCGCATAGGGCCAGACGGACAGTATTCCGGAGAGATCAACATCGTACTCTGAGAAATCGTCCTCGTCGAGCCACGCAACGCTAAAACCACGCTGTAGATAGTGGTCAGTAACTGCCTCAATATCTTTGCCCTGATTCCGATACTGAGCCTCTATCGCGATACCCCTTCCATAGGGCTCTCGGGGAGTATCGAATGTGAGCAGGACATCCGCAATTCGGCCGTCGATACCGGATTCAAGCTCAACCGTCGCATCGGGGAAATCGTGATCCAATCGAGCATATGCAATCGACTTCATTTTCATATGTTCGTCCGATTCACCAGGGCACTCGCCGACATCTACAAGATCAGCAAAGGTTGCCTGACCTGCAGTTTGGCCCATCTCAGAACGACCCTCTTGTTCGTGGTGCCGAAAATGACGGGAAATGAAAGCAGAACCTCGTTCGTGAGACCGTACAACGGCCATCGGTTGGTCGCACGCAGGACAAGTAACAGACGTGCCGTCGGCTACTTGCGGTGGGATTACCCGTGTTCCGTTTAGAACTCCAAGATATGGCATCGAAGTCGATGGCTGTATTAGATTTGCTTGTCACTCGATCATAATGACCATTTCTCCGGCACCCCGTCGTTCGGGGTCGAAGAGAAATCACCCACTTGGTGTCAAATCAGTAGTGGAGGATGAGTTTCCGGAAGTTTCCGGAAGCCTCGACTTTCCACAAACACAAATCGGGATACAGCGTAGGTTTTTGAGTACTCACGATGGTACTATCATAGGAGTTTCCGGAAACAACCCGGTCAGGCTTTTGTAACCTGACCCGAAATCAGTCTGTCAGAGACAGATGATTCGCGATGCTCGCGTCCTCCGGGCCAGGTTCGTTCCTCGGGAAGTTGAGCATCGCGACGCCGAAGTCAACCACCTCTCCAGTGTCCTCGAGCCAATCACGAACGGCGAACCCGCCGATACCGCTATTGTCACCGGACCCAGCGGCGCCGGCAAGACGTGCATCTCGCAATTCGTCACCGAACGACTCCGGGAAGAGGTCCTCGATGTCGAGACCACCTACGTCAACTGCTGGCGCAACTACACCCGGTTCCGGACGCTCTACCAGATCCTCGACGAGCTCGGCGCGACCATCGACATCCACCGGCAGTCGACGCCCCACGACGAACTCGTCGATCGCCTCCAGCAGCATGACGGCCCGCGAACCGTCGTCATCCTCGACGAGGTCGACCAGCTCGAAGACCCCAGCGTCATCTACGACCTCCACAGCCTCCCGCAGTTCGCGATCATCTGCATCGCGAACAAGGAAGAGGAGCTGTTCAGCCGCGTCGACGACCGCCTCGTGAGCCGACTGCGCTCCAGCGAACACGTCCGGATGGACAAGTACCACGACGAGCAGCTGTACGACATCCTGAGTGCTCGGGCAAAGTGGGGGCTCGACGAGGACGTCATCACCGACGACCAGCTCTACCGGATCGCCGACGCGGCCGCCGGCGACGCCCGCCTCGCAATCGGCATCCTCCGAACGGCCGCCGGCAAGGCCGATCGCGAGAACCACGAGCGCATCACCGACGATATTCTCTTGGACGCCGCCGAGGATGCTCGGGCCCAAATCAAGCAGAAGAGCCTCGACTCGCTCACGCCGCACCAGCGCGTCGTCTACGACATCGTTCGCGAGCACGGCCCGGTCGGGCCGAGCGAAATCCACGAGCGATATTCCGAGGACGTCGATGATCCGCGGACGAAGCGGACTATCCGCACGTACCTCTCGAAGATGGAGCAGTACAACCTTCTCGAGGCGGAAGGGACGAGTCGGGACCGAGAATACTCGCTCGTCGATTCAGCGGCGGCGTCACCGATGCAGTGACCGTAAGCCCGTCAGCTATCAGGAACTGAACTCGCCGAGGCCCGATTGCTCGTGGTCTAGCGGCTCGATGACCTGGGGATCGTCGTTGCCGGGGTTGTTGACTCGCGTCGAAATCTCGTAGGCGTCCAGATCGTCCTTCGGATACGGCTGGCACAGTTCCTTGCGGGTGTCCGGGTCTGCGGCGAGCCAGTCAGATTCCGCGTCCTGTGGGAGGACGACCGGCATCCGGTCGTGGATTGAGTTCATCAGGTCGTTCGGCTCCGTCGTGAGAATCGTGACGCACGAGATCGTCTCGTCGTCGCCCTCCCAGACGTCCCAGAGCCCGGCCATCGCGAATGCGGGGTCGTCCTCCCGGTAAATGCGGTAGGGCTGCTTCGACCCGCCGTTCGGCGATTTCCATTCGTAGAACCCTGACGAGGGGACGAGGCAGGGACGTGATTCCCACGCCCGCTCGAAGACGCGTTTCTCGTCGGCAGTCTCGGAGCGAGCGTTGATGATGCCCTCCTCGGGTTCGTCCGCCCAGAATGGAATCAGCCCCCAGTGGTAGGTGTCAATCTCGTCGGGATCCTCGTTCGTGATGATGTGGAGGTCGTCGCCAGGCGCGATGTTGTATCGAGGTGTGTACCCGCCGTCCGCGACGACCTCGGCGTCGAAGCGAGCCTCGAGGTCGGCCTGGTCGATGAAGAGCGAGTTCCGGCCACACATACCGAGGAGTTCGGAGGGAAGCATCTTCAACGTGGTCGCACAGGAATCACACCGTTAACCAACAGATTGTCCCGATGAGCCTGAGCTGTTGGTTAACGACAGCGGGGCGAAGAATCTCCTAATGCCAAACGGTACACCTAAACAAACGATAGAAGAGGCTACACTAACTACGCTCAACCAAAATGACCCACATTCTCGCTGTATCTGACTGGCGCTCTCAACCCATTGACGATCTCTACACCATTCTCGAAACTGTAGAACCAACTCCTGATCTACTACTGTATGCCGGCGACGACCTCTCACGTTTCAAAAACGCCGATACTGACACAGATCATCTTGCAGAACTTGCTCGCCTCACGAAGCACCAACAATCGCTCTATGTCCGAGGAAACGACGACTTCCCCCCGTCAACCGGTCCGCAATTCGATGCGGAATTTACCACCGACCTCCACAGGACACCATACATCTACGAGGATCTCGTGTTCATCGGCCAGGAAGGATCGACCCAGGGACCTGGTCTCATCACCTATACCGAGGACGACGTCCAACGGCACCTTTCCGAACACCGCACCGCTTGTGAAGACAGAACTCCGATTCTTATCACTCACACTCCTCCCTTCGGCATTCTCGATATCGGGAAGCGATTCGGGCAACAACATATCGGGTCGAAGGCCGTCAGGAGCTTCATAGACGACATCCAGCCCCCAGCTACCGTCTGCGGTCATTGCCATCAATTCGGAGGGAGATCTGAAACCCTCGAGTACGGCACGGTGATCAACATCGCATCCCACGACGGAGTAGACGACCCCGGAAGGTACGCACTCATCACCATCGACGCCTCGAACGAGTCTATCGAGTACGAGTTCTACGACACTCGCCATCTGCTAGGGAGTCGACTGACTGATCTCGTCCAGGTCGGGCGAAACCGAGTAGAACAGTTCAGTGAGTTAGGGATCACTAGCCCAGATGAGATTACCGAAGAACGGCGTGCCGAACTCGAAGCCCTCCCTGGAGCCTCGTCATGGCACGTGGACCGGTGGATTGCTCATCGACAGGCTTTCGAAAACGATGAGGTCGTGATTCTAAACGAGTCCGCCTTCGACGACCTTCAGGATACGGAGCCTCTCCTCTTGGACATAGAAACGGATCTCCAGCAGGATCGGATCTGGCTGGTCGGCACCTACAGTTACCAGAACTATGCGTACCGACAATTCTTCGAGCCGGACGACGAGTCAGCACTCCTTCAGGAGCTGTCTGAGTACCTTGATGATCATGGCTCCGAGCCGATCATCTACTACGGAGGGAACTACTTCGACGAGCAGTGTCTCAGTCGCAGATTCGACGAACACGGCATCACTGAGGGGCTCGACCATCTGGAGCGAACACACGACCTTGGAATTACTGCCCAACAGGAACTCTTCGGGCCCTTCAATCGGCATAAATTGGATGTCGTAGCGAGCGCACTCGGCTTTGAATATCAAGACCCGACCGTCGACGGGTTTGTGGTCGGGAGCAAGTACACGCGATATCTCCTTGACGGCGAAGAACCAGACTGGGATCTACTCAAACAGTACAATTACGACGATGTAACCGCGCTGAAAACAATCGTCGATCACATCAGATCGTAGGCTCGGGGGATATGCCGGGCCGTCAACAGAATTGTGTGAGGGCGAGATCACCATACATTCAGGGAGTCTTAACCAACAATCGAGTTGGGATCCCCGGTCTGTTGGTTAATCCGATGATACTGTCTGCCTTCCTCTCTGGAAACGTTCTTGGAAACGGTCGAACGATGGCAGAAATCCGTTGCCTGAGTCCGGTTCTACATACCTTCCAGCCCTTCCCTGAAACGCGGAAGCGCCACGCCGCGGCTTATCGGGAACGTAGACAATTAGTCGAGTATGGGAGAACACTCAACGCCGAACCGATTGGCGGTGGACCAGCCGACACGGGGAGCTGACCGCAATCGGTCCCTTGCTGATCAGGCCGATCCGTCTACGGACGAGATGTTGTTGCCGTCACTCGGCGACGGAATCACGCTGCTCGACGTCGAGGGAGGCCGTGGCGTCCCAATCCTGCAGTCGCTCGTACTCGACCATCTCCTCCTGCACGACGGGCCCGCCTTCTGGGTCGACGCAAATGGTCACGCGACGACAACGACACTCGCCCAGATCGCGCCCAGTCAACGGTTGCTCAACCGAATTCACGTCGCCCGCGGATTCACCGCCTACCAGCACTACGGCGCCGTCTGTGATCTCCAGACGGCAGTGAACAAGTCGATCCAGATGTCTACCGCCGATATCGGGACAGCCAGTCGACGGGCACTAGGTCGCGACGAGGACACGTCACCCCACACGCCCGCCCTCCTCGTCGCGCCGGCCGTCGACGCCCAGTACCGCGCCGACGATACCCTCGGCGAGACTCACGCGAAAACCCTCCAAGCCCGAACCCTCGCCCGGCTAGCGACCTACGCCGAGGGGTACGACATCCCGGTGCTCGTCACCCGGGCGCAGCGCGACGACTTCACGGTGCCGGTCGCGACGGCCGCCGACCACCACCTGGAATGCGAGCAGACCCGGATGGGACCACGGGTCGTCGGCGAGGACTTCGAGACGCTCGTCTATCCCGTCGACGACGGCGCGTACTACCAGACGACGTTCACGTACTGGCGTCAGCTGCTCGCGGCACGCGCCACGCAGGTTGGCGTGGAACCGACGACGCCGACGCCGTCGACGCCGACTCCGGAGAGCGTCGGAACCGGCGTCACCGCTGACGGTGAGACGGTCGCGGCCACCGCGGATCCCCTGCTCGATGCGTGGACCGCAACCGGGGCAGGAGGACGATAGCGATGGGGCGTACGAACCCAACCTACCGAGATGCGCTGCGGGCCATCGAAGAGCGCTGGGCAGAGTTCCGCCGGGCACTGCGGCGTCGCGACCAGCCGCGCTTCGACCGGCTGTTCGAGTACGCCCGCGAGCACGCCGACGCGAGCGGGCTGTTGAACCACCAGAACCCGCTGCTGCCGGCGCTGCTCAGCATCGATCTCGAACAGGAGTCCCGCCTCGACGACCACGAAGAGCGCCTATCAGAGCTTGAGCAACGGCTTTCGGAAACCGGGGGCGAACAGCAGCAATCGCCCGCCGAAGGTACCACTGGAGGTGTAGAATGACTGAGTTGACGACGATTGCATTCGATATCGAAACGACGGGATTTCAGGCCGATGATGAACTCACAGTAGTTGGGTTCGACTCCGCGGTCTCGTCGCGAGTGTTTCTCCATACCGGAACGGCACCACAAACAGGCCTCGCAGATCGGCTCAACGACGCCCTCCAGACACCGGTACAGCTCTCACTCCACGACAGCGAACAGGAACTCCTGAACGAACTGGCGACGTTTGTCACATCGACACTCACCCAACATGATGCAAAGCTCGTTGCGTACAACGGTGAGCGGTGGAACGGAGGATTCGACCTCCCGTTCCTTCGCACACGGCTCTGTACGCACGGGCTCGAGTGGCCCTTTGGCACGTTGCCATACGTCGACGTAATGGACGTCTTCGAAACACGGTTCAATACGAGTGAAGACACGCTGAGTGGCGTCTACGAGGAACTGATCGGCTCCGAATTGAACGATCTGGATCCATTTACCGACAGTAGCGAGGCAGTCACCGCTTGGAAGGATGGCGCCTACGAGCCACTCATCACTCACAACGTCGCCGATATTCGACGGACTCGAGCGTTGATGGAGCTTGCAGAACGGTATTGCTCGAAGTCGGATTTCTCGATGAAATCGCTGGAGCCTATCGCTTGAAGAAATTACTTCTCAGTGGGAGTTCGTGGAAGAAAGCACTCGGATTAGTTCCTACGGCGGGTTGCGACCTGCGTTGAGTGGTTCATACGAGTCTGTATGGTAGGCAACCCGCCAGAGCTTGAGGACGGCGCGAGTGACTAACTCTTCGGGAGACTGTGTGATACAAGACTCTTCGACGTCGTCTGGGTCAGAACTCGCATTCGGCGGTGGGTGGTAGTGTTCTAATCCGGGGACGTGGATGTAGTCGTCTGCGTGTGGGTGCTTTCCCCAGCGCAGATTCACCCCTTGCGTGTCCGTGTAGTGGAACTTGTAATCATCTCGTGTCGTCCACTGGATGTCGATTCGGCCCTCATCGGCTGCACATAGTCCGTCGTCGAGCACAACTTCGAGGACGGATGGATGGAGGTAGTCGTCGAGTTCAGGTGTTGCGAGCGGTTCCATCTCCTCGACGACATCACGAATCGTCAGTAGCGCCGGCCGATCCGTAGCCCCCCGAAGAGTATGGGTTTCTGCTTGGTCAGGAGAATCCCGCATTACTCAGGCAGGGACGCTGTCGTCAGTCGACCGACGGTCACTGTCGACGAATTGCTCGGCATTGCCGATCGAGAGGGCAGCGTTCGCGAACGCGAGATTCCGTCGGAGCGTCTTCCACTCACGAATCGTCTCTGGGTCGATCTCGTCCTGTGGGGGCCCGGTCTCGCTGAGGGCCTGATTCGTCTGGTTGACCGCCAATTCTTCGGGGGAATCAACACCGAATTCGGACCGATACTCGGTGAGCTGCTCGCGCATCTCCTGAATTCGGGTGACGAGTTCATCGGTTGAGACGTGCTCAAGGATGTCGGCAGCCTGTTCGACGACGAGTGATTCAGGTGAGCGGCGATAGAGCGTGCCACCCTGTTCGCCGGGTGTCGTCTCGACAAACCCCTCGTCTGCGAGTGTGTTCAGGTGCTTTCGAGCGGTCTTTGGAGCCGTCCGTGCATCGTCAGCTACGGCATCAGCTGAGACGGGACTGTACGTATGTGCAACGACGTGTCGAATGCGCTCGTAGGGCGTCGTTTCGGCCTCCCATTCCTCGCCGACCGCCTCGTTGACATCAGCAAACTCCTCCGGTGGACTTCGGTCGTTCATATGGAAACGCACGGTTCAGGGGAACATAGTTCTTTGGTGAAATACTATATTCCTTCATGGAGAGTACACCGGCTGAATCCAACCAGGTGAGTTCTGGAAAGCGAACGACGGAGGCGTGAGCGAGTAGGATGGGTAGTATACTATCGACTTCTGGACGATGGTCGCGTCCTGGGGTGGGAAGCTGCCGACGGCGGCGTCGCGACCAGCCACGCTTTGACCGGCTGTTCGAGTACGCCCGCGCGCATACCGACGCGAGCGGGCTGTTGAACCACCAGAACCCGCTGCTGCCGGCGCTGCTCAGCATCGATCTCGAACAGGAGGCTCGCCTCGAGGACCACGAGGAACGCCTCGAAGAGCTCGAACGGGGACTCGAACAACGGGAAGCGAGCCACGAGCGGGAACACCACCAGTATGGAGCCACGAAATGACGGGACTCGATACCGTTGCGTTCGACATCGAGACAACCGGCTTCGCAGTCGACGACCAACTGACGGTCGTCGGGTTTGACGCAGATATCGGCTCCCGTATCTTCCTCAATACGGACGGGCGAGCACCGCCGTCAAATCTCGAAGCACGGGTCAACGATGAATTGGCGAACTCAGTCTCGATGTCGGTCCAGCAGACTGAGCGAACCTTGCTAAGCGAGATGGATGCGTTCGTCTGAATCATCTGATAGCATTTAACGACAGGGACTCGCGGTATGTGGCCAGACGTCACTGTTACGTCTTAACCAACATTCGGTGCGGATCTCCGAATACGTTGGTTAACGTCGGCTCACCGATTCCGGAAATCGTTCCTGAAGCCCCACGACGACGAACAAGAAGCCAGAACATAGCGTTGAGAACGCTTTTCGAACTAATTTGCTGTGCTCAGAAGCGACACGCCGTCGCCTCTCGGAACCAAGGTCCGAAGAGGGTAGACGGGAATCGCGGCCGATCCGCTGATATTCCGCCGTATTCCTTCTGGTCAGAAGCCTCCAACGTAGCGACTCCAGTTTTTTCTGGTCAGAAGCCTCCAACGTAGCGACTCCAGTTTTACTTTCACTCTGGCTGGACAGTGTTTACGTTTCGACGGAACAGATCAATAGGTGGTAGATGAAGCGCACCAACACGTTCGCCGTGCGACCGCTCTCCGAGACCGGAGAGCAACTGTTACGGGACCTGTTGGACGCTTCTGCCGCCCTCTGGAACGAAGTTAACTACCAACGCCTTATGCGGTACAACGACGAGGACGGCTTCGAAGGCGGCATATGGGACGCCGATACCGGCCGACTCGAAGGCCGATACAAAGGCGTGCTCGGGGCGTCTACAGCTCAACAGGTGATACGCAAAAACAGCGAAGCGTGGCGCAGTTTCTCGCATCTGAAAGACCAGTACCACGACGAGTCGAACACGTCGGTTACGGAACATCCTAACCCGCCGGGATTCCGTGGCAACGAGGACGACGGACGCCAACTCAGAACCGTCATTCGTAACGACGCATACACGACTGAGTGGGGCGATCGGTCTCGGCTTGAGATTCTGGTCGGCAGCAAGCTGAAGGACCGATACGATCACACCGGCCGCCTCCGACTCGAAATCGCTGGTAACCCGAATTGGCCCGACTACGAAAAACAGGGCCGGTTGGAGCTATGGTACGACGAGACTGAAAGCACCTTCCGAGCTTCCCAACCCGTGACTGTGTCTGATAGTGCACGGGCAACGCCACTGGCCGATGAAACGGCCGCTCTGGACATCGGTGCGAACAATCTCGTCGCCTGTACCACCACGACCGGCGAGCAATACCTGTACGAAGGCCGCGAATTGTTCCAGCGGTTCCGTGAGACGACACGAGAGATTGCCCGGTTGCAGTCCAAGCTCCCGGAAGGCCGGTACAGTAGCGAGCGTATCCGGCGACTGTACCGCAAACGCACCCGCCGCCGCGACCACGCTCAAGAAGCACTGTGTCGTGACCTGTTGGACCGACTGTACGCCGAGGGCGTGGATACGGTGTATATCGGCGGGTTGACCGACGTGCTGGACACACACTGGTCGGTCAAAACCAACGCCAAGACCCACAACTTCTGGGCGTTCAAGAAGTTCACAGAGCGATTAGCGTGTACCGCAGAGGAATACGGGATTTCGGTCGAGGTTAGATCGGAAGCGTGGACGAGTCAGGAATGTCCACGGTGTGGATCGACTGACCGAACGACGCGGCATCAAGACACGCTCACCTGTCCGTGTGGGTTCCAGGGGCACGCCGACCTAACCGCGTCAGAGACGTTTCTCGAGCGGCACACAAAACAGGCAGTCAGGCCGATGGCACGGCCCGTGCGGTTCCAGTGGGACGACCACACCTGGTCGGAGTCACCACGCTCTCAAGAAAGTCCTAAAGAACAGCGCACAGACCCGAGTACCGTTCACCACGGGAATGTTGCCCTCAGGGAATCGGCATAGCCGAAAACTCCACAGAGGAAACCGCGCCCTAGAAGGCGCGGAGGATGTCAAACTCCACGCTTCTACGTCTTCCCTCACGCCCCAGAGGCCGACCTCGACCCTACGATCCTCCAGTCGGTGTACGACGAGCATCCGTCGCCGCCGTGACCGAGATGGTTGCGAGAGAGACCATCGTTCCCTGAAATCCGGAAGTGACACGCCATCGATTATCTGGAACTCCACTGTTGATTCTGTAGAGAATGCCGTTCACAATTGACTTCCTAACCGACGGTCGCGTCCTGGAGTGGGAGGCGACCGCCGACGGTGCCGTCGCAACAGAACGGGATAACTACACACCGCGATTCTACGTCGCCCCTCGCGACCCAGCGTCCGACCTCGACCTCACGACACTCCAGTCAGTGTACGACCAGCACCCGGATGTCGTCGCGACCGAGATGGTTGCGCGACGCCCCGGCTTTCGACGAGACGAGGAACCAGTCCTCGCCGTCGACGTCGCCCACATCGACCGCGTCACCCCACTCGCCCGGCAGGCACGCCAGCTGTCGGACTATCCAGTCGGGGATCTCGCCTGTTTCAACGTCGACTTCTCGCGAGAGTTCCGGTACTGTCTGGAGACCGGCGCCGATCCGACGCCGGCGAGTGAGCTGTCGACGCTCCGGCTCAGCGTCCCAGTGACCGAAACGAGCAACGACGTCTACGGCGAGCTGACCGTCGCCGGCGATACTGTTACCGGCTCGCCGACGGATCTCCTGACCGCCGTCCAGAGGGCGCTCGACGCGCACGATCCGGACGTCCTGGTCTGCTCGACGAGCGAGATCGTCCCGACCCTGTACGAGATGGCGACGGACGCCGGCGTCGACGACTTCTCGCTGAGTCGGTGGCCGGACGTCGACTACCAGCAGCTCGCGAGCCGGTCGACGTATTCGAGCTACGGCCGCGTCGGTCACTCCCCGGCACGGTACAACGTGCCCGGCCGGGCGATCATCGACGAATCGAACACGTTCTTCTACGGGGAAACGAACCTCGACGGCGTCCTCGACCTCGTGTCGCGCTCGAAAAAGCCCGTCCAGGAGCTCGCGTGGGCGTCAATCGGGAACGTCCTCACGGCGATCCAAATCTGTGAGGCCAACGACCGCGGCGTCCTCGTCCCGTGGAACTCCTGGCGCCACGAGTTCTACAAGTCGATGGGGACGCTCCACGATGCCGACCGCGGCGGCTTCATCTTCGCACCCGAGGTCGGGCTTCACGAGAACGTCCACGAACTCGACTTCTCCTCGTTGTACCCGAACATCATCTGTACCCGGAACGTTTCGCCGGACGTCATCCGGTGTGAGTGCCACAGCGACCGCGACGACGTCCCCGGCCTCGGGTACTCGATCTGCGACGACCGGGGCTACCTCGTCGACGTGCTCCAGCCGATCATCGACGCTCGCGACGAGATCAAGGCGGCCATCCGTCGCGAGAAGGAACGAGACGACCCCGACGAGGACCGCCTGGCTGAACTCGAAGGGCGGTCGGGAGCGCTAAAGTGGATCCTCGTTGCCTGCTTCGGCTATCAGGGGTTCAGCAACGCGAAGTTCGGCCGCATCGAGTGTCACGAAGCGATCAACGCATTCGCTCGCGAGATTCTGCTGACGGCGAAACAGCGACTGGAAGCCGGCGGCTGGCGGGTCGTCCACGGCATCGTCGACTCCATCTGGGTGACCCCGGATCCCGACGTCGACGACGAGGACCGCGAGGACCTCCAGACGCTCGCAACGGAGATCACCGACTGCGTCGAGATTCGGCTCGAACACGAGGCGCACTACGACTGGGTGGCGTTCGTGCCGCAGCGCGAGAGCGACGCCGGCGCGCTGACGAAGTACTTCGGGAAGGTCGCCGGCGACGACGACTTCAAGATCAGAGGCATCGAAGCCCGGCAGCGCTCAACCCCGCCGTTCATCGAGGACATCCAGCGGGACTGTATCGACCGGCTCGATGCCACGCGGTCACCGGACGCGGTGCTCGGGCGTCTCGAACGAGCAATCGACGAGCTGCAGGCGGGCAACGTAGCAGTGGAGCAGCTCGTCGAGCGGAATCGTGTCTCCAAGCCCTTGGAAGGGTACTCGCAGAATACCCAGAATGTGGCGGCCTTGAAACGAGCTCGCGAGCAGGAACTGGCAGTCCACCCGGGCCAGGATATCGAGTACGTAGTCGTCGACGACGAGAAATCCTCGCGAGACCGGGTCGCCCTCGCCCACGAAGCGGTCGAGACCTACGACGCCTCGTACTACGAGACGCAGCTGGTTCGAGCGATTGAGAGCGTGCTGTTGCCGCTGGGGTGGGATCGTACAGATATTCGACGGAGACTCGCGGAGACACGAGAGGTAGAGCTGACGGAGTTTACAGCAGCCCGGAACGGATGAGTAGTCTCAGATGTCACTTGCGGCGAGCAAACCACAAGTGGGCGACAAGGTTGATTCCATTCACACTCTGGGGGGCCTTGCTCTATGGAACACCCCCCGGAGTGTGAATGGAGGGGAATCAATCACACCGAGGGTGGGCAACCTATATGTGAATGGGGCGAATTGGTCCGCCCATGCCAAACAACGATTCCACGCAAACAACCGTCGACGAGATATTAAATGTCGACGAGGGAGATAGCGAAAACGTATCGGATATATTTGAGAAGCCATGGTTACTCGAGATCGATAACGTCCCTGACGCCAATCGAATCGTCGGACGAGATGACCATATCACGTTCTTGGCCAAGAATCTCCGGAAGATGCGGACAAACAGCGTCCCGGATAACGTCCTGGAGTGGGGCGAAACCGGGACGGGGAAGACACTAGTTGCAAGACACGTCTGTGAGCGGCTCGAAGCAGCAACTGCAGGAACGGACTCCCCGATCGTTACTGCCTACATTAACCCGGACCCCATCTCTACGTATACCTCCACCTTCCGAAAGATCGCAGAGCAGGTGAACGCGAAAGCAGAGAACCCGCTCGATGTCCCCTATCAGGGCCTCTCAGCTGAGCATTATCGCGACCAGAAATTGTGGCCCGTTGTTCAGAGGGAGTTCTCTGGCGGTCTTGTCGTCATCATCGATGAAATCGACAAGCACGGAGAAGTCAATGAGGTTCTCTACACGCTATCACGGACACAATCAAAAGACGACGTTGACTTCCCAGTCGTTACAATCGGAATTTCGAACGACATCGAATTCAAAGGAGAAATCGAGTCACGGGTTCAATCGACTCTCCAGCCAGAACACCGAACGTTCACGCCGTACGAAGAAGACCAGCTCATTGCAATCCTCGAAAATCGGCGGGACGCATTTTACGACGGTGTCCTCGATGACGAGGTGATTCCAACCACAGCTGAACTCGCAGCTGAAGAACACGGTGACGCTCGACGCGCAGTCCGATTGTTCCGGAATGCGGGCGAGATCGCTGACGAAGAAGGCGACGAGATCGTAACCGCGAATCACGTTCTCGAAGCTGACGAACTCGTCGAAGTTGAGCTCTTTATGGAGATGGTGAAAGGGACTCCGTTGTCCGGGAAATTACTCCTGTTTGCTCTCACACGTCTTGACCGAAATAACCCGGAGAAAGAATGGTTCCGGACGTCAGAGATTCACGAGGTTTACCAAACAGTAGCACGGGACGTCGAAGTAGAGCCCAAGGGGTACAATCGTGCGCTTGAGCTTCTGAACAAGCACGTGACGACAGGAGTTCTCGAATCAAAAAAGAAGGAAGGCGGAGATCAGGGGAAGTTCAGGTCGTATTCGCTCCAAGGAGACGTCGAGAGTACACGAACTGGACTGATCAACTCGACGCCGGAACTCCAGACGTTGATGGGATGGTGACACCCCCACCCCTCGGTGTGAATGGTCCCCCATAGGATACGACGGTTGTAGAGATAGAGCAGGAGTCGAGGAAGCAGGCTCGTTCGTCTGAAGAACCTAGTACGGCACGGAGAGCGGCTTACACGTTCTGCCACGGTAGCTGACCCGACCCGCTACTGCACCGCACCGCAGCTGTAGTTATCTTTATTATACTACAGTCTAAACAGCTCTCCGAGTAGGCGTATTCTGGAAGGCGAGGCCTTGTGCCGAAGCCGAAGGTTCGCCACTGAGGCGAGAACCCTCCCTACGGCGTGAGGACTTCTGCCGGTAAGGACTTCTTAATCGCGGTACCCTGGGTGGTAGACCATTCACACTGAGGGGTGTGGGGGTAAACGAGGCGTAATCTATCCGCGTGTTGCTCTGTCTTCTATCGACGTGAAGTCCCGTCAGAGAGTACCCGTTGGTAGCCCATTCACACCGAGGGGTGTCGGGTAAACCGATCCCATTCACACTCTGGGGGGTGTCATCTGCTACGCTACGAATCACGTTGAAACGAACATCAGGCTACAGTTCCATCTCGTCTACTCGTCGGGATTCACCGGCCCTTTGTACTTCGACGTCACCGAATCGCCTTCCCGCCACTGCCAGTAGTAGTAGCGGTTGTCGTTGATCTCCTTGATCGTGATCGTCGCCTTCGCCGGTACGTCGTCTGGGAGGTCATCGGGGCGCTCCTTCACATCGGCGTCGTCCACCTCCTCCTCGAGACGAGCTTCCCGTTCTTTGTGTTCGGCCAACGCCTCGGCGTAGCTGGCAACGTCCCGAAGATGCTCCGGTGTTGCTTCATTGAGCGTGTTGACGATCTCAGTCGGGAGGTTCGCCGGTGGGGTCGGGGGTTCGTTGGACATCGGCTACTCTCGTGTTAACCAACAC
Organism: Halobacterium hubeiense; assembly: GCF_001488575.1. Taxonomy (NCBI): domain Archaea; kingdom Methanobacteriati; phylum Methanobacteriota; class Halobacteria; order Halobacteriales; family Halobacteriaceae; genus Halobacterium; species Halobacterium hubeiense. Next base: position 109,058 of record NZ_LN831304.1, on the reverse strand, counting down.
GACCCACGAATCCATAGTTTTGTTGGTTAAGACGATGGAGCAAGCTCTTGTTCCTCTCTGTCTGTAACACTACTCGAAACTCCTTTATATATAAGTTTCGTACTGTGTTACACTGTGCTCCGGCGCATCGAACTCGAGGTCCTCGCCACGGTCGACCGCGGCGACACGATCTCCGAACTCGCGACGAAGCTCAACCACAGCAAGAGTTACCTCTCTCGTGCCGTCGGCGACCTCGTCGAGAAGGGGCTCGTCTACACGGAACGCGATGGCCGGCGAAAACGAGTCGTCCCGTCGGATGCTCGCGCCGTCGAACTCTATCGGGACCTCGTCCGCCAGCACTCCCACATCGAGTTCCCCGAGCTGCTGACTGGGAAGGCACTCGAGGTGCTGTACTACTTCAACCAGCCGCGAACCGTCTCCGAGATCGCCGACCGAAGCGACAACTACCGCAACACGGTCAACCGCGTCCTCAAGCGCTTTCGTGACCGTGGTCTCGTCGGGACGGCCGACGGCCACTACGAGTTCAACGCCGACTTCGACCGCCTCCACGAGTTTTCCCGTGAACTCGCACACCATCTACATCGTCAACGCCTCGAATCCGTTGCCCCGAAGGGCACGATTCTCTGGGAGGACTACGACGAATTCCTCGCCCAGGCCGAGACGGAGGTCGACGCGGAGGCGTTCCACCAAACCGGCCTCGGTCGGTTCGCGGCCTTCGACCTCCAGTTCCTGCTCACCGGCCATCGCTACTACTTCTACTCCGAGGATCTCGACGCAGTCTCGCCGGCGGAACTTTGCTGTCACACCCTGCTCATCGACAACGGCAGCCGTCACCGCTCGTACTGCCTCCTCCTGCTCAGCCACGTCGACGTCGACGAGGAGGACCTCCGAGAGCAGGCGGTGAAGTACGACCTCGAAGACGAAATCGACGCCTTGCTGCGCTACCTCGAGACGTACGGCGAGGTTGATGACGAGCAGCTCCCGGCGTGGGACGAGTTCCAGGAGCTGGCGGCTGACTACGAGGTGCCACTACCACAGTAAGCTCACTACGGTCTAGGGACCGTGGTGTTCACCGTGGACTCCCGCTCTGGCCGAATTCGGCAGGGGTTTGACCCCGTTCGCGTTCACCATCCCGGTGTTCAGGCGCACGCCTACGGGTGCGCCTCCTTCGCCGCCAGTTTGGTTGCGAAGGAGTCGATAGCCAATGTTCTTCGCTGCGTTGTAGTCCGCGTGGTTCTCGTATCCACAGGACTGACAGCAGAATGTGTCCTGTGCCGGGCGGTTGTCCCCGTGTGTGAACCCACAAGATGAACACCGTCTCGACGTGTTCTTCGGGTTCACTTGCTCAACCTGGATTCCGCGTACCTCGGTCTTGTACGAGACGTAGTCGTACAGACGGCGGAACGCCCACTCGTGGAACCTACGGGCATCGGGCATCCGATGGCGGATATCCGTCAAGTTCTCGAAGGCGATCACTGTGCAGCCATTTTCAGCTGCCTCGTCTACGAGTTCGTTCGCGACACGGTGAAGATACTGCTCAAAGCGCCCCGTCTCCTTGCGGCCGACCGCTTGGACGTTCTCGTGGGCCCACCGCGAGCCACACTCTTGGAGCGATTTGCGGCGCTGAACGTACTCCTGTCGCCAGTGGTTGAGTTCGTCGGCAGACCAGAACACGCCAGTCGAAGTAACGGCGATGTTCTCGACCCCGAGGTCCACACCAAGAACCGTTCCGTTCTCGGCTGGAACGGGGTCGTCCACATCCGCCTTTGTTCGGACGTGGAGGTAGAAATCGCCACGGCGATAATGGAGTGTCGCACCAGTAGTCTCCCACTTGTTGCTCTGCAGATATTCGGAGAAGGGCGTTTCACGGTTTAGCTCGGGAATGACGTACTTGACAGTGACGCGTCCCTCGACGGTAGATAACGAGGCGTGGTCGTCGTGGAATGTGGCGTTTCGCTGGTTATATTCCACGAACGGCGAGGTGAACGTGGGCAACGAAGCGTACTCACCCTTCGACCACTTCGCGACCACACTTTCGAGTGCGTCAACGGCACGGTCGCGAGCCGACTGAACGTGATTGCTGTGAAGCCGTGTCTGCTCGCGTAGTTCGTCGTAAGTCAGGTCGTGCAGGACTGACTTGCGGGTCTCGGCCCATTCGCCGTCCCACGCAGCATCTACGACATAGTTGGCGGCCCACCGAAACTCGTCGATGGTCTCGTGAAGCAGGTCCGCCTGCTCTTTGGTCACATCGAGTTTGACCGGAACAGTGCGGTGGGCCTCCATATACATCACAACACAACCTGTGATTAAAAGTATTAATAAGGAATCGTAGCGAGTCAACCCTGCTATGGACTGTGAGACGGCTCACGAGTGTCGGTTTTATCCCGCACCCGTAGTCTCGGGTACTCCTATTGATCTACTATGAGACCAACCTTCGGCCGTGAGTACATCGAGAGCGAATTCCAGCGAATCGGGGACGGGCTATCTGAACCGCTCACGGTCTACCTGATCGGTGGTGGCGCGATGTCGCTGCGCGACCTCAAGGGGGCGACGAAAGATATCGACCTGGTCGTCCCGGATGGCGACGCATACGGGCAGTTGTGGGCCATCCTGATGGACCTCGGGTATGCGGAGGTCCAGTCACTGGATCCAGATTATCGGGCGCTTGGCGCGACGAGCTGCGTCGAGAACGACGACGGGTGTCGCCTCGACATCTTCAACCAGCAGGTCGCGAACAAGCTCGTGCTCACCGACGGGATGCAAGAGCGCAGCGAGCCGTTCCTCGACACGGATCGACTGACGGTCCGGCTGGTCAGCAACGAGGATATCTTCCTGTTCAAGGCGATCGCAGGCCGCGACGACGACATCGACGACATGAATATGCTCGTACAGGCCGGCCTCGATTACGACGTCGTCCGAGATGAACTCGAAGCCCAGATCGAACGCCTGGGGGACGATCAGTTCGCCACGTTCGCGAACGAGGCCCTGGTCGAACTCGAGGAGCGGTACGGAGTAACCACACCGATCGAGGACCGCGTCCAGGAGCTCACGAACAGGTACTACCGGGGGCTCGAAGTCCTCCAAGCACTCGACGAGCCGATGACCGTCGACGAACTGGCCGCCAAACTGGAGCTGGATACCGACGAGGTTCACGACCGGATCGCGTATCTCTCAACGTTCGACCGGGTCCGTCGGGATGGCGACACAGTCCGTCCCGTGGAGTAGTTTGGCCACGACTACGGGGAGGGAAGGCGGCCGTCTGGTCGGGGAACGCGGCCCCGTTTGATCTCGTGATCGACGCGGCGCAGGTGCTTGCAGCCGCCTTCGGGTGAGCGCTGCTGCCAGTCGGGACAGGTACACGATTCGTCGACGACGTCGACTTCGTACCTGTTGCCGGACGCGGACTGCACCTCGTAGCGGCCACCTTTCGAGAGGAGCGAGACGTCCATTGCTTCGGCGACGGCACGCTTCGTGCGGGGCTCAAGATCGTCCTGTGACTCTGCGTTCTCGTCGACGACCAGTCGGTCGCGAACGTCGCCCGTTCGGCCGCCGTCGGGAGCGACGGCTTCCGCAGGGCCACTGAGCCGCTCGTGGAGCACTTCCTCTACCGGATGGCCTTCCGGCCACAGGTAGTGCACTTCGCGGCGCTCTCGATGATCGTAGGACCCGCACGCCGCTGCGCTCCCGGTCCAGACGCGCCAGGCCCCGAGCGCGGCCATCACGTCGACGATGTCGCGGGGAACCGTCTGGTGGTCGTCCGAGAAGAACACCCGGAAGCGGGTACACGCTTCTTGCGGCAGGACGGTCTCCCACCAGTCTTCGCTGGAGCCCCAGCTATCGAACATCGCCTCGTCGCTCCCGTAGCCGACGGTCACGCCGTCGATCGGCGTCCAGTCTGCTGGGAGGTGGTCCGCTTCACCTTCGAGCACCCGGAGGACGGCGTATCGGAGGTACTCGTGGGCTTGGTTGTCTGTCGTTCGAGCGACCTGGTCGTGCTGCTCGGCAACGTGCTCGGCTTCCTTGAGGACTGTCGTGAGATAGCGGTCAGTCATTATTCGACGGAGGTCAGAACGCGCCTCCGCCCCTCCGCGGGCGCAGAAAAACTTAACCAACAATAGCGATTTCGCATTTAGATTGTTGGTTAAGAACCCCTGTATCTGACCGCCACGAACACGCTCTCGTCAGCACCTACGGAAAATTCTGCAAAATCCCACCAGACGGTTTACTCAGTACGTCCTATCAGCAGGAACGTTTCCGGTCGCTCGGCCTGGAACTCTATATCGAATCCGTGCTGGCGGAGTACATTTGCAACCTCGGCGGCCGAAAATCGTTCGTCGACGGGTGGGCCGTGGTTCCCACTCCCGGAAGATGTCCAATCGACGATAACGAACGTCCCCTGGGACGTGAGTACGCGACTGATTTCGCTTAGGGCCTGCTCGGTCGCGAATTCGTGGTAGGTCATCGTCGAGAACGCCGCGTCGAGACTGTCGGTATCGAGTGGAAGGTCGTCGACGCCACTCGTCACGAGGTCGACATTCTCGGGGACGCCTTTCTCCCGGTAGTAGTCGTGCATCGCGTCTTGGATGTCGACGGCGTACACGTGGTCGACAGTCGGTGCGACGTCGTCGGTGTAGAACCCGGTCCCGCTGCCCAGATCTGCGACCGTTTCGTCTCTATCTGGAGAGAGCGCCCAGAGGAGTTCCTCCGCGGAGAGGAACCGGTACCGTCGCTGTGCCTCTTCGAGTTTGTCAGCGCGGTCGGCGTCGAACGTGTGATGTCCCATCTTAGAGGTTCGCGAACGCCTCGTCGACGAGTTCGCCGGTGTCGGCGACGATGTCTGCCATCTCGTCGTCGTCGGACGCCATCCCGATGAGGCGGGCGATGCGCATGATAGAGACGTGATAGACGACCTGCTTGCCCGGTTCTTCTTCCCAAACGACGACGTTGCACGGCATCAGTGCACCGAGTTGGTTGTCGGTTGCGTCCAGCGCGCGGTCGGCGACTTCGGGGTTGCACGCGCCCAGCACGTAGTAGGGGTCGCGGCCGGCGTCGACCTTCTCGTTGAGCATCTCGGAGGGGGAGAATTCGACGGGGATGCCGAAGCCAGCGTCCGTGAACACGTCGCGGACGTGTTCGATCGCTTCATCGTGGCTCATTTCGAGAGTTACCTGTTCTTCACCGATGTCCGCAGGGTCGATCTGGCTTGGGTCGATTGGGAGTGCCATTCGTGTACTATCTTGGGTCTTCAGGACAAAGTCTCTTCGGGTCTTCTTTCGCGAAAGCGGATTTCCATGGGAAAGAGTGGCTCCAGTATCTGATCGGCTATCGGAGTATTGTAGTATTCGGGAACAGCTTTAATCGTCTCTGTCTCCCTATTTTTAGATATGGTGGCCACGTCAGTGCGTGAGGACCTCGAGCGCGATCTGGGGTGCCTTGACCTCCTGGGCTGCATTCACGGACTCAACGAGCGGGATCAGGTGGTCTTTCAGCTGCTACAACAGGCAGAGGAGGGTCTTACCGTCGACGACGTCGCAGATCGAATGGATTGTGAACGTTCGACTGCGTATCGTTCGATATCTCGACTCCTTGAGGCCGGCGTGGTAGTTCAGGAGCAAGTAAACTACGAGCACGGAGGGTACTACTACGTGTATCGTTCGCGGACATCCGAGGAAGTTGCACACGACATGCAGCGATTGCTCAACGATTGGTATGCGGCCATCGGACAGCTTATTCAGGAGTTCGAAGACCGGTACAGCCGGGACTTGGAGGATCGCGAGAAGGAGCCGATTGAGACCTGTCTCTGACCCCTATCGTTCAAACCCGCACTGGGGCAGTATTGTGCGAGTTATACAAAATACATAAGGCGGCGCGGTTCAAACGGACACCTAATGGCTGAAGATATCGAGAAGATCCGTCGACAGAAACTGGCGGAGCTTCGAAACAAGGCTGAAACGGGCGGTGCTGAGCCGTCCCTCTCGAAGAGCCCGTCCGAACCGATCCATATCGACGGCGGCGCCGAGCTGTCAGAAACTGCCGCCGAGTACGGTCTCGTGCTAGCCGACTTCTACGCCGATTGGTGTGGCCCGTGCCAGATGCTTGAACCAATCGTCGAAACGATCGCGGCCGAGACCGATGCGACCGTAGCGAAGATCGACATCGACGCGAACCAGCAACTCGCCGCAGAGTACGGTGTCCGGGGGGTACCCACGCTCATCCTATTCGCTGACGGCCAGCCGGCGGAACGACTCGTCGGAATGCAGGACGAAGCGCAGCTTCGCTCCGTGATCGAAGCGCACGCGTGAACCAACGATGACCGATGAGCCTACTGACGCGGATAACCGCTCACTGGGGGATACCGCTGAATCCCTCGAATCGACACTGATGGCTGATCTCGGTGAGACGCTGGTCGGCCTGGCGTCCTACGAGGATGGCGAGTACGATGTCCTGTACCGAGACGAGGCGGCGTCCTCACAGTACGCTGCGTCGGATATCCGGGCGATTCTGGAGCACATTCAACTGGAGGCGATCGGTACAGCAGTCTACGAGGAGTACCATGGAGAGTCGCTGCATGCGACCGTTCGCGTGTACGATACACTGGTCACCATCACCGTACCAGTCGAGGAGACGACCGGGCTCGTTGTCGTGGTACGGAATGATGACAAACACGATCCGTATTCGATAATTGAAACAGTCGAAAACGCGGTATAGGCGCCGTAGAGAGTAATTTTGGAATTCAGTTAGGACCACAACGTCTATCAGCCGATGCGAAGTGGTATTGTATATAGATGGACGAAGAGGGCAATATCACTCGACGGAGGGCACTCATCGCCGGCGGCGCGGTGCTCGCGTTCGGTAGTGGTGTCGCCTACATAGGATCACGATCTGGTGCGAGCGGACAGCACTACGTCCCCGACACCACGCACGCTGGTTCCGGGACGACCGGATTCGACGTCGACCTCGACGGCCGTCCCATTGCCGGTGAACGCGACGCGCCGATAGACATCTACTACTGGACGGACTATCTGTGTCCGTTCTGCAAGCAGTTCGAGACGGAGACACTCCCGGAACTCGGCCGAGAGCACCTCGATACCGGCGACGCGCGCCTGGCCGTGCTGCCCTACCCGAACATCGGAGAATACTCCACGCCAGCGGCGGTCTGGGGGCGCTGCGTGTGGTCGCAGGTCGCCGACAGCGACCCGGATGCGTTCTGGAACTGGCACGCGGCGGCCTTCGCCGAACAGCCAGAGTCCGGCACGGACTGGGCCGACGACGAAATGTTCGCGGCGGTCACCGAACAGACAGCTGGCGTTGACCTGTCCGCGGTCGAGACCTGCCGTGAGGAACGCGGCGCGACGATCCGGGAGCGAATCGAGCCGAACGTCGCCATGGCCCAGGAGTCGAGAATCCAGGGGACGCCCGGGTTCGTACTCTACAACCGTGACTCCGGGGCGGCCGGAAAGCTCGTCGGCGCCCACCCCTACGAGAACTTTGCCGACGCGATCGACCAGGTGAGACGGGCATGACCGGGGGTCCCGCCACCGCGACCCGCGACTGGACTCGCGACCTCCGCGACGCGCTCGGCTATCCGCTCACGTCTGACGCCCGGTTGCTATCGGCCGCCGTCGTGGCTCTCGCCACGTACGTCATCCTGGTGTTGAGCTCATTCCCCCAGTTCTCGGTCCAGGTGCTCTCGACCGACCCGACCGACATCGGCTACGCGGTTACGGCGCTCACGCGCGAAGTGTATCTGACTACCGGCTACCTTGGGCTCGCGCTAGTCGCCACGTACGCCGTCCTGGCCGGTGTCGCGGTAACCAACGCGCTCGCGCTGGTCCAGCGCACACGTCGCCGGAGTGTGTCGACGATTGTCGGCGTGCTCCCCGGACTGCTCGCCGCCGGCTGTGCGAGCTGTGGTGCGGGCGTGCTCGGCGCGCTGGGCTTCGTCGGTGCGATGGCGGCGCTGCCGTTCGACGGCAACCTCCTTCGAGTTGGCGGAATCGCCCTACTCCTCTTCTTCCTCGGTCGCGCCGGCGACCCACAAACGTGTTCGCTCGACGGAGGTGGGCGTGCATGACGGCGCTGCCGCGCCCGCGTCTGCTCCGGAGCGTCGGCGTGAGCATCGGGGTGTTTGTCCTGTTCGGGGCGGTGACCGGCCTGCTGCCGAACCCGGTCTACGTGCGGATGGTCTCTCGGACCCCGGCGGACTACCTGTTCCTCGTCGCGACCGCCGCCTTCGCCGGCGCGTTCGTCTACCAGCGCTCGCTAGCCGAGAAGCCAATTGGCGATCGATTCGCTGCCGGTGGAATCATCGGCGGATTCCTGGCGTTCGGCTGTCCGACCTGTAACGCCGTGTCGCTCGCGCTGTTCAGCTCGTCGGCGCTCATGACGTACTTCGACCCAATCCGCCCAATCCTCGGTGTCGTGAGCGTCGCGTGCTTCGCCGCGCTCCTGGTCTACCAGCGCCGGCGTTGCGAGGTGTGCTGACAGTGCGACCGACGGCCTCGACGACCCAAACGCACTTGGGCCAATCAGGCGAACAAGGGACTAATCGATGACTGGTTCGGACACGGAGGCGAGTTCGGAGGATGCGTCGACACCGCCGTGGCGACTACTCGGTGTTGGCGGCGCGTTGAGTCTCTGCTGTCTCTTCGCGGCGCCGACGGCTGGTGCCGCGGCTGCCGGGGGAACGGCGGCTGCACTCGGTGGTGGGCTCGTCAGAATCGTCGTGACTGCGCTAACAGCTGGCGTGATTGGCGCCTTGTATTGGCTTTACTCTTCTGGTGATACCGACCAAAGCTGCGCGATACGAACATGACGTCGTTTGTGGCGAACTTGGTAACGGCCGGGATACGGGACGGAAACCAGGCTTCCGTACTGACACTTGGCCATCACTGGCTCTCGCCGCTCTCGGTGGCGGGACCGCTCGACAGCAAACCCACTCCTGAATGAGTAATGACACTCCTACCGAGTACGTGCGAACACACCGAGAGGAACTGGTCGCGCTCACCCTCGACCTCCTCGCGATTGAGACGTCGAACCCGCCCGGCGACACGCGCGAAATCGTCGCCAAAATCGAACAATTCCTCGACCCGCTTCCGGTCGAAGTAGAGCGTTTTGCAGTCGACCCAGCAAAGCCGAATCTGCTCGTTCGACTACCGGGTGGGTCTGACCACACACTGCTGTATAATGGCCACCTCGATACGGTGCCCTTCGACGCAGATGCCTGGTCCCACGATCCACTCGGCGAGCGCGTCGATGAACACGTCTACGGCCGCGGTGCAACCGACATGAAGGGTGCCGTGGCGTCGATGCTGTTCGCAATACAGGCCTTCGCAGCCACCGATACTGAGCCACCTGTCGACCTCCAATTCGCGTTCGTGAGCGACGAGGAAGTAGGTGGTGACGCCGGCTTGCCAGCGTTACTGGACGCTGGTGAGCTCGACGCTGACGCATGCGTGATTGGCGAGCCGACCTGCGAGGAAGGTCGCCACTCAGTCACAATCGCGGACCGGGGCAGCATTTGGCTGACGCTCGACGCCAGCGGTGAGGGGGCCCACGGCTCCCGACCAATACTCGGCGTCAATGCCATCGACCGGCTCTACGACGCCGTCGGGACGATGCGCGAACGGTTTGGCACCCAGCGACTCGAGATCGACGCTGACGTGGCACCGATCGTCGAGGAGTCAGTCGAATACTACGCCCCCTCGATGGGTGAGGCCGCCGCCCGAGAGCTGTTCTGGTACCCCTCGATCAATCTCGGCGTCCTCGAGGGCGGGGACGCGATAAACACCGTCCCGCAGTCTGCGCAAGCCGAAGTTGACGTGCGACTGACCGCAGGTGTCCACACGCCCGATGTGCTCGCGGAGATCCGGGAGTGCGTCGCCGACTGCGAAGGTATCACAATCGCCGACGTCTCCTGGAGCGTCGGTACGGCCGAAGTACCCGCCAGCCCACTCGTCGAAGCCGTCGCGTCGACCGCGGAGGAGGCCACAGGTGATCACGTCTTCCGGCGGAGCGCTACGGGTGGTGGTGACGCCAAGAAACTCCGGAATGCGGGCATCCCAACCGTCGAGTTCGCGCTCGGAACCGACACTGTCCACGCGCCGGGTGAGTACGTTCCGGTCGACGTACTCGTCGACAATGCCGTCGTCTACGCTCAGCTACCAACACGGTGGCAGTCCCAGCTCGGTTAGTAATGCCTCCAGGCTGACGGTTGTACAAGTGGTACAAGGCGACTGCCTCGGGGCTTGACCCCGAGGGTGAAGCCGATGACTTTCCAGTATTTTAACATCCTCCAACTCCCAACCGAATATGAAGGAACCGATGACCCTCACGCTCCGCTTCCGCGCCTATCTTTCCGATGCTGTGGCGAGCGAAGCGTGGCGACACATTGACATCCTCAGACAAATCCGCAACCACGCAGTCAGAGACTACTACACGGCAGACTACACCGATAAACCGTCAGAATACGACCAGCACAAGAAATTCACCGACTGGAAACAACACTGGTCAGTGTTCAGTGACCCGTCCGCTCACGCTGCTCAACAGGCAATCAGTCAAATCCACGACGATCTCGATGGCCTCGAAGAAAAACAAAATAACGGGTATGATGTTGGTCGGTTGCGGTGGCAAGGAAGCGGTGAGTTTCGGTCGATATCGTACAATCAGTCCAGTCGCTTCAACGTAGATCACAACACGGGCGACGACCAATTCGTACGACTCCGACTCGAAAAACTCGGCTGGTTCAAAATCCGAGCGAACCGCCGCGTTCCACCGGCAGACGACATCAACGAAGCCATCCTGAAAAAACAACCCACCGGCGAATGGTACGTCTCACTCGTCGTTGATGACGCAACCCAACCCAGTGAGAAACCAGCACTCACCGAGATTGACCCGGACGACTGCATCGGCGTTGACGTTGGCATCACAAGTTACATCCATACGTCCGAGAATCTCACCGTAGATACGCTGGATCTCTCCGACGAGTACGACCGGTACGCCCGTAAGCAACGGGGTCTTGCCCGGAAAGAACATGGGTCCAGTAATTGGGAGGCGCAGCGACAGAAGGTAGCGAAAGCGAAGCGGAAGATCAAACGGAAGGTTCTGGATTTCCAGCATAAGTTGACGACGTGGCTCGTCAAGGCGTATGATGTGGTCGCGGTGGAAGACCTGGATGTGAAGCCGATGCTGGAAGGCAGTCACAGTGCGAAGAACAAGCAGGATGCGGCGTGGGCACGCTTCCGAGAGTTACTGGAGTACAAGGCGGAGGTTCACGGAACACACGTTATATCGGTGGAACCTGCTGGTACGACGAAAGAGTGCGCGTCGTGCGGTGTTTCAACGGATAAGCCGTTGTGGGTGCGTGAGCATTCGTGTCCGGCGTGCGGGCACACCGACGACCGCGATTTGAACGCAGCAAAGAATATTTTGAATCGTGGGTTACGGCAGTTAGGGGCGGGACGCTCCGAATCAACGCCTGTGCAGACTGCGCTCCCTACGTTCACACCTCAACGCGAGGCAGTGGATGCAAAGCGCGTCGTTGAAGCAGGAAGCCCCGAGGCTTGACCTCGGGGCCAGTTCACCGGATTGCTTGGGCAGTGAGGGGAATCGTCGGGAAACACTTAGGTAATAGCATGGTGTATTTGTGGGTATGAAGAACAATATTGGCGCGGCAGACAGCCGAATCCGGATCGGTATCGGGCTGGGTTTGGCGGCTGTCGGAGTGGCCTCACTCGGGGGGCTGCTTGGAGTTGGGACGGTTGTCGGCACAGTCCTGACCCTGCTGGGTCTCGTTCTCGCCGGGACTGGCCTCGTTCGAGTCTGCCTCCTGTATCGCCTGCTGGGAGTGGATACGTCGGGGTCCCGCTAGAGATGGAGCGCTTCCAGAACACCGGCCAACCCGACTGGGATTGGTGGAGCAAACTCTGGCCGACACCCGGCGCGACGCTCCGGGAACTCGGCGTCGAATCCGGCGAGTCGGTCGCCGAAGTCGGCTGTGGAAGCGGCTACTTTGCGCTTCCAGCTGCCCGAATTGCCGACCCTGAGCCGGTTTACGCTATCGACCTGGATGCGTCACTGCTCGGTGAACTCGATGATCTCGCTGAGCAGCAGGACATCGAGAACGTCGTTCCGACTCACGGTGACGCCCGGAACCTGACTGGGGTCCTCCCCGACTCAATCAGCACGCTCGTCGTGGCAAACACGTTCCACGGCGTCGACGACCAGTCGGGATTGGTCAAGCAGGCGTTCCAGGTGATCGAACCTGGCGGAAGCCTGATCATCGTCAACTGGCATGACCGGCCACGTGAAACGACGACTGTCGGAACGGAACCCCGCGGACCTCCGACGAAACTTCGGATGACGCCGAGAGAAACTGAAGAAGCCGTGCTTCCGGCCGCAGCGTTCACGCTCGACCGGCAGGTCGAGTTGCCGCCGTACCACTACGCGCTCGTGTTCGAGCGGTGAACGCTCCTCCTCTACGATTTCAATATTACCTCTCGGTCGCTCATTCCAGGCCTACAGATTTTCAGAATCTTGGAACTCGCACACAATACTAATATAGGACAGTTCCAACTGCCGCCTGTGAGCTCTCTATGACTGATATCGAGCCTGACGACACCGTCGATGCCAGAGGCGCAGCATGCCCCGGCCCGTTGATGGACCTCATCGGAAAGATTCGGAGCGTCGAGTCCGGGGACGTGATCCGACTGCTGAGCGACAACGACCAGTCGCTCACCGACGTCCCCGAGTGGGCCGAGGAAGCCGGCAACGAGCTACTCGCGGTCGAAGAGCTCGACGACCACAACGAGTTTTACGTGGAGAAAGCATGACTGAACACGTCGTTATCGTCGGCGGCGGGACCGGCGGCACCGTCCTCGCGAACGACCTCGCCGACCGACTCGAACCCGAACTCGACGCCGGTGACGTCCGAGTCACGCTCGTCAACGACGACCCCGACCACGTCTATAAGCCGGTCTGGCTGTACGTGCCGTTCGGCCAGCGCGAACCCGACGACGGCCGTCGCCCGCTCGACGACCTCGTCGACGACGCAATTGACGTCCGGATCGACCGCGTGTCCGACATCGACACCGAGGCCCAGCGGCTCCAGTTCCACGGGAGTGCCCCACCAGTCAGCTACGACTACCTCGTGCTGGCGACCGGCTCGACGTTGGAGCCCGACCAGATTCCGGGCCTCACGGAGGACGGTCACAACTACTACAGCGAGTCGGGCGCGACCGACTTGCGCGACGAACTGTTGGAGTTCACCGAGGGTGACCTCGTGTTGAGCGTCATCGGGACGCCCCACATGTGTCCGGCGGCACCACTCGAATTCGTCTTCATGGCCGACGACTGGCTTCGCGAGCGCGGCCTCCGCGAGGATGTCGATATCACGTATACGTATCCGATCCAACGCGTCCACGGCAACCCTCACATCGCCGAGTGGGCCCGCCTCATCATGGAGGAACGGGACATCCAGGTGGAGACGTTCTTCAACGCCGAGTCGGTCGACCCCGACGCGGAGACCATCACGTCGATGGAGGGGACCGAACTCGACTACGACCTCCTCGTGACGATTCCACCCCACGGCGGCATCGACCTGATCGAAGAGGCTGGGCTCGGCGACGACGGCTGGGTCGACGTCGACAAGCACACGCTCGAAGCAGAAGCTGCCGACAACGTCTACGCGCTCGGCGACACCGCCGACACCGGCGTCCCGAACGCGGGCAGCGTCGCCCACTACCAGGCCGGCGTCGTCGGGCAGCGCCTCGCTAGCGAGATCCGTGGCCGCCCGGCGACGGCGACCTACGACGGGAAGACGCTGTGCTTCATCGAGACCGGGATGGACGCGGCGTCGTTCGTTGAGTTCGACTACGAGAATCCGCCGTCGCCGGCGCCGCCCTCGGAGAAACTCCACTGGTCGAAACTGGCGTACAACGAGTCCTACTGGCTCACCGCGCGGGGACTACTCTGACCATGTCCAAGAACCAAACTAACGCGCCGACCGACCTCGAAGCGGCGATCGAGCAGAACCCCGAAGCGGTCGCCGAGTTCGTGGAGCACCTCGACGCCGTGAACGAGCTACTGGACGTGCTCTCGCTCGGCGAGAGCGCGCTCGATGACGAGATGGTCCGCGAGCTCTCGGCCACGGGATCGACACTGGCAGAGTCCGCCGACGGACTGGCGACCGACGAGACCGTGGCGCTGGCCGAAACGGTCGGGGAGAACGGCGACGACCTGCGGGAGGCCCTTGATACGTTGCTCGCGCTCCAGCAAAGCGGAACGCTCGACCACCTGGCCGAACTCGCGGAGGTAGGGTCGTTGGCGACCGCGGCGCTCGACGACGAGATGGTCACGTCATTGGCCGGTACCGGTGCTGCGGTCGGCGAGGTCGCGCAGACGGCCGCTGACGACGATACTCGTGATGGCATCCAAACGCTGCTGGAGAGCGTCGGTGAGGCGGAGCAGAGCTCCCCCGAGCAGGTCGGGGCCGTTGGTCTGCTTCGCGGATTACGTGATCCGGATGTTCAGTACGGGTTGGGCTATCTGCTGGCGCTTGCAGGCGCGCTCGGCCGTGCGCAATCCACGGAGAAGTCACACTAACCGCTCTCTCCGAGGCGGGCCACTTTCCCGGTCGATGTAGACGGGGAGTGACCGCACCGTATTGTATTGTGCGGTAGACCCAAGACTATTAAACGCCGGGTGCGTAGAGGCTGGTAATGGCAACGCAGACAGCGAAGACGGACCGCGTGGTTTCGCTTGATGACGACGACCTCGAAACGGTCGTCGAAGACAGTAGCGTCGCGCTCGTGGAGTTCTACACGGAGTGGTGTGGCACCTGCAAGCGGATGAAGCCGGTTCTCGAAGCCCTCGCGGAAGACACTGACGCGACGGTGCTGACGATCGACATCGAGTCGAACCTCGAGACGGCGATCGAGTTCGGTGCCCAGAGCACGCCCACGTTCGTCCTCTTCGTTGACGGGCAACCGGTGAAACAGCTTCGCGGCGGCCAGAACGAACAGGCACTCCGCGACCTGATCGCCCAGTACCACGACTAACTCACCGACAACGAGATGAACCCGAGAGAACTCCGCGCCGACACGCCCGCCCTGCACGAGGACGTCTATCTAAACTTCGGCGCCCACGGGCCGAGTCCACGGTACGTCGTCGAGGCTGCTGACGAGTTCGTACGGTCACACGAGTACGAGACGAGCACGCGAAACGACCCCTACGAGGTTGCGTTCGACGCCTACGACCGCGTGCGGGAGCGCGTCGCCACTTTCGTCGGTGCGGACGACGACGAGATCGCGCTCACGGAGAGCACGACCGCGGGCATCAACGCCGTCGCGACCGCCATCGACTGGGAGCCCGGCGACACCGTCGTTCGAACCGACCTCGAACATCCGGCCGGGACGCTCCCGTGGCAACGCCTAGAACAGGAGGGCGTCGAGGTTCGCGTCGTCGATACGGAGAACGGTCGCATCGACCTCGACGCCTTCGCCGAGGCCGTCGCCGACGCGCGCCTGGCCTGTTTCAGCGCGGTGACGTGGACGCACGGCACCCAGTTACCCGTCAGCGATCTCGTCGATATCGCCCACGACGCTGGTGCGTTCGCGCTCGTCGACGCTGTGCAAGTGCCGGGACAGCTTCCGATGGATGTCGGCGAGTGGGGGGCGGACGCTGTCGCGGCGGCCGGTCACAAGTGGCTGCTGGGGCTGTGGGGCGGCGGCTTCCTCTACGTCGATCGGACAGCTGCTGACTCTCTCCTACCCACCACAGTTGGGTACCGAAGCGTCGAGACGCCGACTGCAGATCCCTACGAGTTCGCAGCTGGCGCCCGCCGATTCGAGGTCGGCTCGGCGAACCCGGCTCCACACGTCGCCCTGGCGGAAGCCATCGAGGCGGTCGACGAAGTTGGAGTCGACCGTATCGCTGCCCGAATCCAAGAATTGGCTGGCCGGCTGGCCGATGAGGTTCCCGACGACCGGCTTCTCAGTCCTGCAGATCCCGAGTCGGGACTCGTAACAATCGACGTGGACGACCCCGAAGCGACCGTCGAGCGACTCGCGTCGGAGGGAATCGTCGTTCGTGCCGTGCCGACGCCGGACGCTGTCCGCGCGTCGGTCCACGCGGTCAACACTCACGCTGAGGTCGAGCGGCTGCTGGACGCTCTCGAATCGGAGTGGACCTGACAACCGCAGAAGGGTTTCCTTCGCCTATCGCATTTCGTCAGGCTGAACCCTGTATCAGTAGACCACACATCTGCTGGCGCACCCCGAAATGGAGGCAGCTATTTGTCGACGCCTGTCCCGTCCCGCACCTGTTCCGCTCTGTTGGGCGCACCACCAAATTGGCTAACGCTATCCTAATCGACGCCTGCTCGCTGAGATAGCGGTTCGTCTCTGGAATGAGAGCGCTTTGTCGTCACTCACTGACGGCGCAGCGTGAGCGGTTAGGTTCCTACCGAAGACCACCCTCTGATAGCACTAGTTTTCTCGCACGGCCTCGGTGGTCCTCGCGTCGAGAGGTTCAATGCTGTTTCTCTCGTTTCCGAACCGGGCGTATATCAGAACCTGAACTTATCTATTGTTTCTGGAAAATTACATTCCAATCTATAAAAATTTTGTGGTGTATATCGAAATTCGGGAATCGCCTAGTAGCTAATCATATTGCGCTCCGCAGTGTCTAAACCATGGTCCCAGCGACACTTCTACCCACCGTCGACCTGGGGTGGATAGCCTTGCTCTCTCCGGAAACCGCGAGCCGTATGCAGTTCGGGTGGACGATCTCCGTGCACATCATTTTCGCGTCTCTCTCGATCGGGCTCGCACCGTTTATCATCTACTTCACCTGGAAAGACGTACGAACTAACGAGCAGCAGTATGCGCGGTTACGCTCGTTTTGGGTGAAGGTGTTCGCCGCTGGCTTCGTGATGGGAACGGTCACCGGTATCCCAATGAGCTTCCAGTTCGGGACGAACTTCCCGCAGTTCGCCACAATCGCCGGTGAACTGATCGGTGGGCCACTCGCATTCGAGGCGAAGATGGCGTTCTTCTTGGAAGCCGTCTTCCTCGGCGTGTTGCTGTACGGCCGCGAGCGCGTCGCGGACCGAACGTACGTCCTCTCCTCGGTCCTCGTCGGGGTCGGTGCCTGGCTGTCGGGGTTCTGGATTCTGGTCGTCAACGCGTGGATGCAGACGCCTCGGGGCTACGAGATGGTTACCCGCAACGGGATGGAGGTAGCCAAGCTCACTGACCCGGTCGCGGCGTTCCTCACCCCGCGAATGCCGTGGATGTACGTTCACATGATGAACGCGTCGGTGATATCGGTCGCGCTGCTCGTCGCGGGCGTCTCGGCGTACGTCGTCTGGAAGAAGCCGAACGCGGACGCCTGGAACTCCGCGCTCAAACTCGCCGTCGTCCTGCTACTCGTCTCGGCGCCGTTGCAGGCGGTCCACGGCGACGCCTACGGCCGACACGTCGAGGATACGCAGCCCCAGAAGTTCGCCGCGATGGAAGCCCACTACGAGACGGGGTCGGCCGACCTCCACCTGCTCGCGTTCCCGAAGTCCCTCGACGCGCTCACCGACCCGCGCGCCGAGAACCTCTTCACGGTGAGTCTCCCCGGAATCGGGTCGTTCCTCGCCAGTGGCGGGGACTTCGACGCCGAGGTCATCGGCCTGAACGAGTACGAGGAGAACCCCCCCGTCGCGCTCGTGTTCTGGTCGTTCCGCTTCATGGTCGGGCTCGGGTTCCTGTTCATCGCGCTCGCGCTCTGGGGCGGGTACCTCACGTACCGCGGACGGTTGACCGAGAGTACGCGCTACCTGAAGGCGATGATCGCGGCATCGCCATTCGGCTATGCGGCGTTGCTCACCGGCTGGTACGTCACCGAGATCGGCCGCCAACCGTGGGTCATCCAGGGCGAACTCAAGACGAGCGAGGCGGTCTCCTCGACGCTCACTGGGACCGAAGCGACCCTGACCCTGGTCGGGTTCGTCGTCCTCTACGTCGCGTTGATACTGACGGCGCTGTACGTCCTGAAGTGGCTGATTCGTAGAGAGCTCCGGTCGCTCGGCGTCCAAGAGTCGAGTTCGGGCCGCTGGCGTGGCCCTCTCCCGTGGGTGACCAGCGATGACTGACCCACTGATTCCCGTCGACACGTACCTCGTCGACTCCCTGCCGGAGGTCTGGTTCGGCGCCGTGATGTTCGCGTTGGGGATGTACATCGTCCTCGACGGCTTCGACTTCGGTATCGGGATGCTGTACGCGACCCGGGCGGACGAACACGAGCGGGAGACGTTCCTGGCGGCGTTCGGCCCAGTGTGGGACGCCAACGAGGTGTGGATCGTGGCGTTCGGGACAATGTTGCTGGCGGCGTTCCCGCGCGTGTACTCGCGGCTCCTGGCGGACAACTATCTGCTCGCACTCGGGTTCGTCGTTGCGTTGGTGTTCCGCGGGCTCGGTCCGGAGCTCCGCGAGCAGCGCGAGGACGAGCGCTGGAAGCGCTACACCGACTACGCCTTCGTCGGCGGGAGCGTGTTCGCGCCGCTGCTGTTGGGGATGCTCGCCGGCCGGTGGCTCTTCGGTGAGGCGACGCTACCGGTGGTGCTGACCGGCGTCGGTCTGGTCGCGGTCTCGATAGTCACGGGGACGGCGTTCCTCGCCGCGAAGACCGACCCTGAGTTGGCGTCGGAGTTGCGTTCGTACGGCGTCGGCGCGACGGTCGCGTACCTCGGCGGCGTGGTCGTCCTGTTGGGGACCGTTGTCGCAACCGATGCGGGTGGGGCCGCCGGCGCGGTGCTCTCGCTGCCCGTCGCTGCAGTCGTCGCGCTCTCTATCGTCGCCGGGGTGAGCGGGAGCGTGCTGGCCAGACGCGGCCGGTACCGGGCGTGGCTCGCGAGCGCGCTGGCGCTCCCCACGCTGCTGACGCTCTTGGTCGCGGTGTTGCTGTATCCGACGGTCTATCCGCCGACCGGACTGCTGGTGAGAGAAGCCGTCGTGTCGCCGCTAGCGTTGAACCTCGTGACCGTCCTCGGATTCCCGGTCCTGCTGCTGGTCTTGTGGTACTTCAAATTCCTTTACGGCGTCTTCAGCGGTCCAATCGAGGGCGAGGGTTACGGCGGGTGACATCCTCCCAGACCGACCTTGGCTGGACAACACGAGCAGGTATACATACGATAGGTCTCACCGGCGAGCGTTCGTTCAACCTAGGCAGCTCCGACGAGGCAGCATTCGGTGAGGTACGAGAGACTATCTGAGAAGTGACTGTCTGATTCAGTCGTCCTCGACGTGATCGTCCTTGTCAGTAACGACATCGTGCTTACCGTACATAAGTGGTCTTTAGCATTCGACTGTATTCGTCACTTTGACGATTACTCGATTCCGGTTAGCCCGGCCGCCGTGAGCACGGACAGTGATGTCCACACAGCAAGTGAGAACACACTCGCGGCCGGGGATGCAGCTCGGACCGTCATCGTGACGGCCGGCTCGACAGCGTAGGTCAGCACGAGTCCGCGATACGCGCTTAGCGGACTTGCTGCAAGCGCGCTACCCAGTCCACGCTCGACAATCCACCCTCGTCCGACCCCGGCAATCACGACGAGGTCGAAGCCGACGACGACCACGAGCAACAAGCCGACCGCTGACACGAGTCCACGACGAGCAGACCGCGCTATTGACGAAAGCAATAGCGTGATGGCTAGGACAACACCCGCGAACACCATCGTCAGCGCGACGTACCGCGCGTAGTACACTGGCGAGTCTAATCCCCCGGATTGTGCAAGCACGTTCGGTGAGCCGCCCGACAGTGGAACGACGAACGCCGCTGCCAACAGTGTCACGAGGATAATACCGAGTGCGACTGCGAGTCGGCCACAGTAGACGCCGAGTCCGTACCGAATTGGCGTTACCGGAAATGTATCGAGGACTTTCAGCACCCCCCGCAACCGGTCGCCGAGAATTGCACGATACCCGAGTGCAACCACCAGCACCGGCACCAGAACCTCGACCGGCGTGAGTAACGCGAGTACGAGCGGTACATAGCCTGCTTGCCCGCCGAGGATCGCAATCGCCACGACCAGCGCGAAGAATCCGAGGGCCAACAACCAAACCGACCGGGACCGTACAAGTGACCGCAACTCTCGCTCGAAAATGGCGGTGAACTGCCGGGTGGCGTCACTCACTGCGATCACTCCCCTTGGATGTAACCGTGCGGCCCCGGACCGCTGTCTCGAAGGCGTCCGCTAGGGTGTCCGTCTCCGTGTCTGCACGCACTGCGTTCGGAGACCCAGCCGAGACGATATCGCCATCAGACACCACAAGTAGGTAATCGGCGTCGGCCGCGCGCGACAGGTCGTGGGTCGTCAGCACGACGGCCTGGTCGCGCTCGGTCAACCCGGAAATCACATCGTATACGTGCCGAGTCATCTCTGGATCGAGGCCGCTCGTCGGTTCATCAAGCACAACCAGTTCGGGTGATCCTAGTAGACTCACCGCGATGCCAAGGAGACGACGCATCCCCCCAGAAAGTGCATCCGTTCGACGATCGGCCGCGGCTTCGAGTCCAACGCGTGCGAGTGCGGCATCGACGTCGGTCTCGCCCGCGAGCAACGCCGCGTAGAACGCTATCGTCTCGTGGACCGTCGCCGACGGCTGAAACCGTGGGTCTTGCGGGAGATACCCGACAGGTCGTTCGCCACCGGCATGGAGTGTGATTTCACCAGCAGTCGGTGTGTCTACGCCCGTAATGAGTTCCGCCAGCGTCGTCTTCCCGGATCCATTCGGCCCGATAATCGCCGTCACCCTGTTATCGGGTATCGAAAACGATACCTCTTCGAGGACGGCGACATCGCCGAACGATTTCGAGATATCCGTAGCCTCGACGACAGCCGACGCTGCCGCAGGGGTGTTTTCGTCGCTCGTGGCGACACGTTCACCCATTCGTGTGGCAATTTACTGGCCACTCGAAAAAGTGTACTGCCCCACCACTCTTTGTCACGCCTCCCATAACGTCTGATATGGAGTTCTGGCACGTGGCTGCTGCTGGCGTACTCGTCCTTGCAGCCGTCCTCGGGCCGTTCGCTATGAGCGGTGGTAGTCAGCAGGTAACCGCCGTTCCGATGGAGGATACGAAGTCCACGGGGGTCCCGGAAAACGTCGTTGTCCGCGCTCACGAATCGACGCTTGCGCTGCCAACCGGGCAAGTCGCGTTCTCCCAATTCAAATTCACCGTCGGATACTACGGTATCACGTCGATGGTTGCGGGACTACAGGAGAGTACGGAACGGGAATTCGGGCGGCCAATGGCTGTGTACGTCTCGGATTTCACCGGAACTGGCGTCTACGTTGGAGGTGATGGGCTCCTTCGAACCCCGATGGACGCAGATCCTGGGTGGATGACAGCTAGGACAGCCTACTTCGTCGTTGGCAGTACCGCCAGTATTCCAACGCGGAATCAGACACTGGTGCCGTTCTCGAATCGGAGTGACGCCATCGAGTTCACCCAACAATACGGTGGACGGCTGGAACGGTGGGGCGCGGTCCATCAGTTAGATGTCGGCGTTGCGGGGCGTTCCGCGTCGGAATGGCAGCGCTTCAGTGAGACCCGAAGCAAGCGCGCGGACCGTACGGCCGCTCGTGCGCGGTCGCTTCTCAATCGGCCAGTTACGGCGACCGTCGAACCAAACGAATCGCTGACCGCAGCGGTTCAGGCTGCGCCACCGAACACAACGATTCGGCTGGCGAGCGGGAACCATTCCGTCTCCGACATCACGATAGACAAACCCCTGACGATTCGTGGCGACGGCGCCAACCGAACGCGCATCATCGGTGACAGAAATCGCAGCGTCGTCTACGTGAACACGTCACGCGTTGCGATCGCCGACCTCTCACTGGCCGGCATCGGGACGGTACGGACCCGCGATAGCGCGAACGTTACGAGCGTGCCTGTCCGGAACGAGTCGTTCCGGGAACGGTACTGGACGACGCACGGATACGGCGACGCCGGACTTGTCTTCGAGCGATCCGCGAGGTCTCTCGTCATGGACGTTCGAATGCAGACGCGCGCAAATGGCGTCATCGCACGGAATAGCCCGAATCTCACGGTCTCGAACCTCACGGTTGTAGGAACGCAAGATTGGGAGGACGGGTTCCTCGGCGTCTCCATTCTTGGTGCACCCGCCCTCGTTCAGAACTCTACGTTCTACGGTGGGAAAGTCGGCGTCTTCGCCCACGACACCCAGTCGTTCACTGTCCGGGACTCCTCGATGGAGGGGATGATGATCGGCGTGTTCAGCGTGTACGCTCAGGGCGCGTTCGCTGCTGGTAACGACGTCGAGGACACGTATGTCGGCGTTTATATTCATGACCGGTCGAACCGGAACGTCGTCACGAGGAACGCCGTCGAGAACAGCAGGAACGGTGTCCTCGTGTTCGGTCGGTCGAGTTACGTCGCGGAAAATGTGGTGACTCACAACCGACATGGAATCGTCGTGCAAGGGCAGTATTCAGTCTACGAGGAGAACGTCGCGGCGTTCAACCGTGTGGGCATTCGGGCGATGTCGCTGTTCCCGACGAATCGCGTCACCGATAATGACATCGCGTATAATCGCCAGTACGCCGACACGGCGCGCTTCAACGTGTTACATGTCTGGCAAGGGAACTACTGGCGGGGTGCTCCCGGTGTAGATACTGACGGTGACGGCTCACTTTCGCGAGCCTTCCGCCCCACAGGACCAGTCGGAATGGTCGCAGACGGTGGGACCGGAGCCCCGACGTTGGCTCGATCCCCCACCCTCAAACTGCTCCGCCAGCTACAGCAGACGATGCCCGGGCTCCGATTTGGCGGCGTCGTGGACGCATCTCCACGAGCAAGGTCAGGCCATCCAACGCTGTTGGACCAACTCGCAGATACCCAACGTCCGCCGGGTCAGTTCGACGACGAGGACGAATGGGACTTCACATTCTAAACAATCTGTGACGAGTTCGACCACTGGCGGCGCAAATACGAGAAGCGGCGTGGCGATCTGCAAGGACACGGTACACGGTGGGCGCACGAGAATATGCAGGCTGTCGGGCGTAAAGAGGAAAGCCGATTCAAACTGACGCTTCACCGGATGGCGAACGGGGTAGTAGCTGAATCTCGTGATTACACAAGGAGTTGGATGTCGGCGTCGGCCATGTCCTCGAGGGCTGTCGCGGCACCGACCCCCGTGGTGACGCCGTCGTAGAAGTCGTCCTCGTCGTAGTCCATCAGGTCGATGGTCATCTGACAGGCCTGGAACTCCACGCCCATGTCGAGGCTCGTCTCAATGAGTTCCTCGATGGAGGCGGTGTCGTTGTCCTCGATTTTCTTCTCCATCATCTTCGTCGTCACGCGGTCCATGCCCGGGAGCGCGGCGACGGCGTTCGGGACGGGCATGTTGGGGTTGCCGACGGAGCTGAGTTTGAGGTTCTTCGAGCGTTCCTCGTGGAGGATTTCCAGCCCCCAGAACGTGTGGAAGACGGTCACCTCGTAGCCGAACGCGGCCGCGGTGCTGGCGAGGATCAGCGGCGGGTACGCCATGTCCAGCGTCCCCTTCGTGGCGATGATGCTCATCTTCTTGGCGTCGTCCTCGCTGGTGGCGTCGGCGAGCGCGTCCTCGAGTTCGTCGACGCGCGCGGCCAGTTCCGCACGCGAGGGCGCGTCGTCGGCCGACGCGTCGGGTGTGTCCGTGCTCATCGTTACTCCGTCTTGCGGACGTAGTGTTTGTACACGTCGTCGCCTTCCTCCTGCTCGACGAGCTCGACGCCGGCGGTGCCGGACGCCCAGCCGTCGATGTCGCTCATGCTCCCAGAGTCAGTCGCCAGCACTTCGAGGATTTCACCCTCGGCGAGGTCGTCGATGGCGGACTTCGTCTTCACTACTGGCATGGGGCACGATGCGCCTTTGACGTCGAGCGTCTCCGTGATGTCGAATTCAGCACTCATTGGTTATCTGCTCCGTGAGTCTGTATTGGAGCTATCGCACAATACCCCCTACCCAAGTAAAAGATTGTCGATTCTTGTGAACACTACTAACTACTCTAAGCCACAATTAGGCGCCAAATGGGGAATAGCCCCTATTCAGGGAGTTTAATCCGGTTGTAACGGAATTCAGCCCAGTATAGTATTGTCCAAATATGGAATTACTATCCAAATGCTTTTGTGCGACCACCCAGTAGAAGCGACTGCACAACATGAACGCTGACGACTTCCCGACTCCGGACATCGACGTGGACTCCGTCGACCCGGAGACGCTGAAGGATCGTATCGACGCCGGCGAGGACGTCACGCTCCTCGACACACGAATGACCAGCGACTACGAAGAGTGGCACATCGACGGTGAGAACGTCACGTCGATCAACATCCCGTACTTCGAATTCCTCGAGGACGACATCGACGAGGACGTCCTCGACCGGATCCCAGACAACCGCGAGGTGACCGTCCTCTGTGCGAAGGGCGGCGCCAGCGAGTTCGTCGCGGGCACGCTTGCGGAGCGCGGCTACGACGTCGACCACCTCGAAGACGGCATGAACGGCTGGGCGAGCATCTACGACGCCGTCGAAGTCGAAGGCTACGACGGCGCCGGAGCGCTCCTCCAGTACCAGCGCCCCTCCTCGGGCTGTCTCGGCTACCTCCTCTACGACGATGGCGAAGCCGCAATCATCGATCCGTTGCGTGCGTTCACCGACCGCTACCTCGACGACGCCGACGACCTCGGCGTCGACCTGCAGTACGCCCTGGACACGCACATCCACGCCGACCACATCTCGGGCGTGCGCGACCTCGACGACGAGGGCGTCGAGGGCGTCATCCCCGAGGCTGCTGTCGACCGTGGCGTCACGTACGCGGACGATCTGACCACGGCCGCGGACGGCGACACCTTCGACGTCGGCGACGCCACCATCGAGGCCATCCACACGCCCGGCCACACGACCGGGATGACCTCGTACCTCGTCGACGACAGCCTGCTCGCGACCGGCGACGGACTGTTCATCGAGAGCGTCGCCCGCCCCGACCTCGAAGAGGGCGACGACGGCGCGCCCGACGCCGCACGCATGCTCTACGAGTCCCTGCAGGAGCGCGTGCTGACGCTGCCCGACGACACGCTCGTCGGTGGCGCGCACTCCAGCGACGCCGCCGAGCCCGCTGCCGATGGCACCTATACCGCCCCCATCGGCGAGCTCGTCGAGGAGATGGACGCACTCACGATGGACGAGCAGGAGTTCGTCGACCTGGTCCTCTCGGACATGCCGCCGCGGCCGGCCAACTACGAGGACATCATCGCGACGAACCTCGGCCAGAACGCCGTCGACGACGACGAAGCGTTCACGCTGGAACTCGGCCCGAACAACTGCGCGGCCAGCCAGGACTCGCTCGCAGGTGACTAACGACGCCGATGGTAATCGACCCACTTCCACTCCAGGTCGCCGCCGAGCTGTTCCCGAACGGCATTAGCCGCTACGCTATCGGCGGGCTGCTGGTCGGGCTCGGCGTCACTGTCATCTACCTCGGCACCGGCATCAGCGCCGGCGCCAGCACGTTCCTGGAGTCGACGCTGTCGTACGTCTCCGACCAGTCCCGCTTCCAGCAGTACGTCAGCTCCCGGGACTGGCGACTCGTGTTCACGCTCGGCATCGTCCTCGGCGCGGCCGTCTACGCCGTCGTCTACCAGGGCGGCGCGTGGACGACCGACGTCCAGCCGTGGCGACTGCTCGTCGGCGGCGTCTTCGTCGGCATCGGCACGCGCGTCGGCAAGGGCTGTACGTCCGGCCACGGCGTCTGTGGCGTCGGCTCAGCCTCGAAGACGTCCATCGCGGGCGTCCTCACGTTCCTCACCGTCGCCATCGTGACCGCACAAGTAGTCGCCGCGCTGGGGGTGAGCCCCTGATGAGTGACCGGCATCCCGCGTTCATGCCGTTGGTTCTCGTCGGCGGCCTCATCTTCGGGTTCGGGCTCGCGTACAGCCAGATGGCCCGGCCCGAGGTCGTCCTCGACTTCCTCCAGTTCGAGGACTTCGGGCTGGTGTTCGTGATGTTCGGCGGCGCCGCCGTGACGGGGTTGACGTTCTTCGTCGCGCCGCGGCTGTTGGGCCGCGCGCCGCTGACCGGCGATAGCTTCGAGCGCCGTCTGAAATCCTTCGACCGGAACGTCCTCATCGGTGGCGCCATCTTCGGCGTCGGCTGGGGGCTCTCCGGCATCTGTCCGGGCGCCGCCTACGCGAGCCTCGGCATCGGCAACATCACCATTCTCTGGGCGCTCGCCGGGATGTTCCTCGGCGCGTACGCCCAGGGCTACTGGCGGAGCCGCAGCCAGGCGCGTGACACCGCCGCGACGGGCGCAGACTAACTCACTGGTTATGGACCCCGCTCTTATCGCCCTCTTCGTCGGTGCAGCGCTGGCTAGCCTGTTCATGGCGTGGGTTATCGGCGCCGGCTCAAGTGGGGCGACGCCGTATGCCCCTGCCGTCGGGGCGAACGCTATCTCGACGATGCGTGCCGCCCTCCTCGTCGGTCTTTTCGGCTTTGTCGGCGCCGTCACACAGGGCGGCAACGTCTCGGAAGCCATCGGGAGCGGCCTCGTCGGTGGAATCAGTCTCCCGATCGCTGGCGTCATCCTCGTACTCGTGTTGGGTGCGGGGCTGATGGCGGTCGGCATCACGACCGGCTATCCGATTGCGACTGCGTTCACGGTGACCGGCGCCGTCATCGGCGTCGGCCTCGCGCTGGGCGGCTCGCCGGTCTGGCCGAAGTACCAGCAGATCGCCGCCGTCTGGGTGTTGACGCCGTTCGTCGGCGGCGGCATCGCGTTCACCATCGCAAGCCTGCTCCCGCGCCCCGACGTCCCCGAACGGTACAGTATCCCCGTGCTCACCGGGCTCGTCGGAGCGGTTCTCATGAACGTCCAGTTCAGCTTCCTCGGTACGGGGAGCGCGGCAGGCACCGTCCGCGGTGTCGGACAGCAGGTGCTGGCAATCGACGGACTCGTGTCGGCGGTCGGGATTACTGGCCTCGCAGCGCTGGCCGTCGCAGCAGTCGTCTGGTGGGACGTCCGCCGCGACGAACGCGGCGGCCTGCGTCGGGTGTTGCTGGCGCTCGGGTCGCTCGTGGCGTTCTCTGCGGGCGGGAGTCAGGTCGGGCTCGCCGTTGGACCGCTGCTGCCGTTGCTCGACGAGGTCGGGATGGTCTCGACGTTCACCGTGCTCGTCGGTGGCGGTTTGGGGATGCTCGTCGGGTCTTGGACGGGTGCGCCGCGGATGATCAAGTCGCTCGCCCAGGACTACTCATCGCTGGGGCCGCGGCGCTCCATCTCGGCGCTCGTGCCGTCGTTCCTGATCGCACAGCTGGCAGTGCTGCTTGGCGTTCCGGTCTCGTTCAACGAGATCGTCGTCAGCGCCATTATCGGGAGTGGCGCCGCTGTCGGCGGTTGGGAAGCAGTGGATGCCCGGAAAATCGGTGTGACGGTGGGTGCCTGGGCAGGATCGTTCACGCTCTCGTTCGCGCTTGCGTATGCGATAGGTCTTGTATTTCTGTAGGTAGCCCCAGTCTAGGCCGACATCATGGGGCTGTTGCGCGATTCGGGTGGGGGTGTGATTGGTCATCGATAAGTTATGGAATACGACCGCAAATAGTATTGTGTAGTCGTCCCAAAAGCGTTAATACACACTGCCGGTTACGGTTCCGTGTGCAGAAAAGTATGATTCGCACAAACCCGTCTCAGGTTGGTGGACAGCGGCGATGATCGATACGCTGTCGCTCCCGTCGACCGTACAAGCAGCCGGACTAATCGGCGCCGTGTTGCTCGAAGCGATGGCCCTTCACGTCGGCTACGGCGTCGTTACGAAGGCGCTCGGTCCGAACGTGAAGCGAGCGCTCGGAGGTGAGTAAGCTGTGGAACTGCTCGGGATGAGTCTGCTGCTCGTCGGCTTCTTCGTCGGGTTCGGGCTGCTCATCGGCATTCTGTTCGGCTTCTTCGGGATGGGCGGGTCGTTCCTCGTCACGCCCGCCCTGCTCGTGATGGGCTACCCGTCGCGGGTCGCCGTCGGTAGCGGGCTCGCGTTCGTGTTCGGGACGAGCGTCATCGGCGCGCTCCGCCACCGCGACCACGGCCACGTCGACTACAAACTCGCAGTCATCATGACCGTCGCGATGACGCTCGGCATCGAGGTCGGCAAGCGCGTCGTCGACGCGCTCCACGCGGCAGGGAACGCCGACCTCGTCATCAGCGTCGCGTACGTCGGCCTGCTGGCAACAGTTGGCGTATTCACGCTCCGGGACGCCCGCGCTACGGGGGCGTCCTCGACGAGCGTCGACCTCTCAGAGCGCGTACAGGCACTGGAAATCCCGCCGATGGTGACGCTCCGCGGTGACGTCCGCGTGTCCGCGAGTATCATCTTCGGCATCGGGCTGGTCGTCGGCGTCCTCTCCGGGCTCCTCGGCGTCGGTGGCGGCTTCCTGCTGATGCCTGCGATGATGTACGGACTGGGTGTCCCGGCCGCGATTGCCGTCGGGACGGACATCCTCCAGATTACGATCTCGGGGGCGTTCGGCGCGTTCGTCTACGCACGGGACGGGTTCGTCGCGATTCCGGTCGTGGCGACGTTGCTCGCCGGGAGTGCGCTCGGAGCGCGCATCGGCGCGGGTGTCTCGAACCTCGTCGACGAGGACGACATCAAGGGGTACTTCGCGACGATGCTACTCGTAGGTAGCGTCGCTGTCGCCGCCAAACGCGTCGGCACCGCCTTGGACATTGGCGTACTCAACACCGTGAGTATCGTGCTCATCTTCGGCGCGACCGTCGTCGTGAGTGGTGCGATCCTGTTGGCTGCGGTGTGCCAGCTTCGCGACGACAACACTGGCTTCTGGTGCCGCCTTTCGGCGACGTAATTCTCTTCCGCGGAGTCGTATCATCGGTTCTCAGCCAACTATAGCACGAAATTGTGCAATCCATACAAAATCTTATAACCGCACAGCCCATACGAGTTAGTGATACTAATGCCAGATTCGATGTCTGAACAACTCCGCAGTGACATGGAGTGCGAGGGGCTGCTGGAGTGCTTCCACGGCCTCAAAGAGCTCGACAAGGAGTGCTTCCAGGCGCTCGTCGAGGCCGAAGAACCGCTGACCGTCGACGAGATCGCCGACGCAGTCGACCGCGAACGCTCGACCGCCTACCGGGCTATCCAGCGCCTGCTCCAGACCGGGTTCATCGAGAAGAACCAGATCAACTACGACCAGGGCGGCTACTACCACGTCTACTCGCCGACGGACCCCTCGAAGATCGCCGACGACATGCAGCGGCTGCTCAACGACTGGTACGCGAAGATGGGCCAGCTCATCCAGGAGTTCGAAACCAAGTACGAACAGTCCGAGACTGCGGCCCCGGCCGCCGAAAGCTAACCTTCCCCTCTTCTCTCTCCCTCGGGTTCTGATACTTCTCGGGAAGCAGATCCCCACGTGCTACAGCGTTGGGACCACTCTTTCCTTCCGACAGCCTGTATTGGATAGTATTGTATATATTCTCCAAAGCCCTTAATTAGCGCTGATGCATACGTACTGGTGATGGCAACTGATACTGCATCCGGCGCTGGCACTGCGTCCACGAACGAACCGCTCCACGTCGACGGCCAGTCCCAACTCGACGAGGTCGTCGCAGAGAACGACGTCGTCCTCACGGACTTCTACGCCGACTGGTGTGGGCCGTGCCAGATGCTCGAACCGACCGTCGAGACACTCGCCGCCGAGACCGACGCGACCGTCGCAAAAGTCGACGTTGACGCCAACCAGCAACTCGCCTCCGCGTACGGCGTTCAGGGCGTTCCCACGCTGATCCTGTTCGCCGACGGCGAACAGGTCGAGGAAGTCGTCGGTCTCCAGGGCGAAGACCAACTCCGAACGCTCATCGAGACCTACACCGAGTAAATGACTGAGGACATCCACGACCTCGTCATCGCCGGGTCGGGGATCGCAGGCCTCTCGGCAGCCGTCTACGCTGCGCGAGCCGACCTCGACCCACTCGTTCTCGAGGGCGACGAGCCGGGCGGCCAGCTCACCCTGACGACCGACGTCGAGAACTACCTCGGCTTCCCCGACGGCGTCGGCGGCATGGACCTCGTCCAGCGCGGCAAAGAGCAGGCCAAGCAGTTCGGCGCCCAGTTCGAACACGGTCGCATCGAGGACGCGGATTTGGACGGCCAGCCGCTGGAGCTATCGCTATCGAACGGCGACACGATCTACACGCGGTCGCTGATCGTCGCGACCGGCGCGAGCGCGCGCTGGGTCGGTGCCGAAAACGAAGACGAACTGATGGGCCAGGGACTATCGACGTGTGCGACCTGTGACGGCGCGTTCCACCGCGGCGACGACGTCCTCGTCGTCGGCGGCGGCGACAGCGCGATGGAAGAAGCGTTGTTCCTCGCGAAGTTCGCCGACTCAGTGACGGTCGTCCACCGGCGTGAGGAACTGCGTGCGTCCGAGATCATGGCCGACCGTGCTCGCGACCACGACGACGTCCAGTTCCGCTGGAACACGGAACTCGAAGCCATCCACGGCTCCCAAGCGGAGGGCGTTACCGGCGCCACGCTCGTCTCACATCCCGAGGGGTATCCCAGAGAGAAAGCCGAGTCCGGTTCGACATCGAGCGAGAGACCGTCGATGTCGGCGGGGTGTTCTACGCCGTCGGCCACACGCCGAACACGCGGTTCCTCGAGAGGACCGGCGTCGAACGAGACGAGAGTGGCTACATCTTCACGCAGACCGACGACGCTGGTCGGCCCACGGCCCAGACGGCCGTCGATGGGGTGTTCGCTGCTGGCGACGTTGCTGACCCCCGCTACCGGCAGGCGATCACGTCTGCGGGCACCGGGAGCATGGCCGCTCTCGACGCCGAAGCGTTCCTCGAGTCGCTGCAGAACGCAGACGAATCGACCGCTACTGAAACCGCCAGTCCGGAACGATCCGTGACATGATTTCCAAGTTCGCCACAGCACTCGTTCGTAGTACCGCTGGGTCCGCCCTCGTGTTCGCAGTTACCGGGACAGTCACTGCTCAAATGGGCGGTGGTCACTCGGGTGGGATGGGCGAGATGGGCGGCGGAATGGGTGGCTTCGGCTGGGGGCCTCTCCTCTGGTCGCTACTCCTACTGAGTGTGGTGTTCATCGTCGGCTATGGGGTCTACACACGCGGGCGGGCTCCGGCTCCCGAACAATCACAGACGGATACTGCATTATCGACGCTTCGCTCCCGATACGCTCGCGGGGAGCTCTCCGAGGAGGAGTTCGAAGAGCGGCGTCGCCGACTTGAGGAGTGACTGGGGCGGGTCGTCTAACAGGGCCGCATCCTATTTTGACTACTATTTCTGGTCCTAATGGTGTGATAAGTTGTCTCCGAGCGCGTCGATAATCTCTTCTGCTGTCCGACTAATCCGTCCGAGCCGCTCGCGAACGATCTCGGGATCGTCCGACTCCCACGCAGCGAGGTAGAACGCTGACCCGCTCGTGTCGAGCCCGCAGTAGCGCCCGACGACGTACGCGACGGCTTCGGCCTCGACTTCGCGTTTCGCCCGCTCGGTGTCGTCGTCGACATCGAAGTGGAGCAGGGCGTGTGCGTACTCGTGAATCAGCGTCCGCGCAAGGTCGGCCTCGTTCTCCCGATCACGCACCTCGACGAGCGGCTGAACGTCGACGAGACTCAGCTGCTCGCAGATGCCCTTCGCCTCGCCGTGGGTCCACTCCTCGGCTGGAACGATTCGCACCGTCACGCCGAGGTCGTCAGCGGCGACAGTCAACTGTTCGACGAGGTCGCCGGCGTCCCCGGTCGCTTCCGTGTCCAGATCGGGAAGCGGATCGCCTTCGGTCTGGGAGACGTCGAACACCGGCGCGGGCTTGAACCCGACCAAGCCCTCGGACCACTCTTCAGGCGGCGTCTCGTCGTACCCACAGTCGCTCTCTTCGTGGTAGCTCGGCGAATTCTCGCACTCCGGGCACTGCGTGGTGATGATCGGCGCCCAGATCCAGATGGCCGACTCACCCTCCGTGACGTGGCGGTCGAACTCCTCCTGCCACGTCCGGTAGCCCGCCACCCGGCTCGCCTCGGAACACTGCCGCTTGATGAGGAGCGTGTTCCGGTAGGAGTAGTCGTGGAAACGACTCTGGACGTCGAGCCACTCCTGGAACTCTTCGCTGGCCTGCGCGTCGTCGACGCCGGCGACGAGGTCGTCGATCCACTGTTCGATGGTACTGTTCATCTCGTCTGAACGCGTGTCGGTCTGGTCGAAGGAGACCGACGAGTCTCTGGTCGTGGACATCGTGTTCACCGAATCGAGTTCACGGCGACTGCGTCTGTTCAGATCGCGCCGCACCCCTCAGAGGCGCAGCAGAAACAGCTCCCTGTGTATATTGTTTAAGTAGGGGTGGGAGTTAGAGGATAGTGTTAACAACCGAGGAAACCACATTTCGCTCGGATGGGGATACTGACTACACTCCGCAAAGCCGTCGAGGGGAAGTCGTCGACGGTGTGGGAGTGCCGGCACTGTGGAGAGACACTCACAGAGGATGCTGATGAGTGTCCAACTTGCGGTGCCGAAGATGTCGCGTGCTACGAAATCTGATTAGCGAAGCGTTGATCGCTCCTCAGCGAAGCCGACCGTGACGAGATACTCGAGAAACTCGTCGAACCGCTCGACGTCGCTAGGCGTGTCGGTCGCAAGGTGACGCGCCCACTCGATGGCCCACTGGAAGGCGGGATCCGTGCCGCCCTTGCCGTGAATGTACCACCACCGGGCCGCTTTCAGCACGACCAGCGGATTCGTCGGCGGCTGCTCACCGGCGAGCCCACGGGTAATGGACTCGATTTCGTCGGGGACGTCGGCGGAATCGACCTCCGCTGATTGCGTGTTGTCGATATCGACCGGGATCTCGTCGATCGAGACGTTGTCAGGACGCTGTTGTTGACTCACTGGAAGTCACCTCTGAGAGCTTTCGAAGGAGCCCTCGCCCTCTCGGGGGGCACGAAAAACAGGTCGCGAAATCACGCCGGCGGCAGGTGGACGCTCTGCTCGCCGGCAGATATCTTTGTGCTGAACGTAAGACTTCGCTTGTTAGTCAACTACTGGTTGGACTGGCAGCCGTTCGAGGCGGCGATGGCACGGGATACAGAGAGTCAGCAGGTTACTCGGTACATCTGCATCATCGACCGACTGGTCTGGGTCGTTGTAGAACCGGCGTCGAGGAATCCGGTGGTGAACAGGGAGATCACGTCCGAACTTCTCGCGGTGAGCTTCGCGGCCCATACCGCAGCGCAGACAGGACTCGTTGTCACGGGTGATGATCTCCTCACGAATCTGTGGCCAGTTCGAGCCAAACGGAACTGTCTCAGTATCTGACTGACGGTAGTTTTCTAGATAGTCCGGGTCGGCCGCTTGAAGGGCCGTTCGCCAAGTTCCGAATTCACGCTGATACGGATCGATGGTGAACTTTCCGTGTTCGTTCATTTCCGTCGTTGTCGGTGGGTGGCCCAGATCATCCGCGACTGCCCGCAGTTCGGCTAATAACTCCTCCCGTGAGATTCGCCACCGCTCATTCGGCTCGAAGCCGGCAGCTCGGAGAGCTTCATTCCATGAACCGAATCGCTCCTGATAGACTGCTCCACTCCATTTCCCTTGGTTCCGCATCTCATCCTTCCGAGGGACATGGCCTAGCTCTTCGGCGAGACTGTTGAGTTCGGATATTAGATCCTCTTCGCTCACATTCCACACGGAGTGGACTTCCAACCCAGCCTGTCGAAGAGCACGATTCCAGGTTCCAAACGCTCGCTTGTACGAATCCGAGGTGTAGGGGCCACTCCGGTCCATCTCATCTACCGTGGGCGGTCGACCCAGTTTCTCAGCGAACTCTTGTAAGGCAGAAATGAGTGCCTCCTCGGAGAGGTTCATTTCGACGTTCGGTTCAAAACCGGCCGCCTGTAGTGCTGCATTCCACCCTGCAAATCGCTTGCAGTATGTCTTCACCGAATACTTTCCGTGATTACTGTATTCTCGCTCTGACGGAGTTCCCCCTACGATGTCGGCAACCGATTTGAGATCAGTAAGGAGGTCCTCTTCGGGCGTTGATGGTCGTCCGTTTGGATCGTTCGTTCCGGTTTGAAGTCCGGCAGCCTCGAGTGCGTTATTCCACGACCCGAACCGATTCCCGTACGTCTTCGAAGCATGAGGTCCTGAATCGTCCATCTCACTCTGCGATGGGGGACGACCGAGTTCTTCAGCGAATTTCTGGAGCCGATTGAGGAGTTCATCGTCTGAGTACAGCTTCTTGCCCATGATCTCTGAGGGGGTTGAGTCACTCAGTTTGGATCTGGCTCAGTATTTGAATGTCCGCTCTGGTGTCTGTGATCCTTCATCGATGTTGGTTGCCCCGCACCCATTCAGGGGCCCGAAAAACCGAGACTCAGGCAGTTAACCAACAATAAGGAAACCCACGCGGAATGTGTTGGTTAAGAACAGAACTTACTCTTCGCCCTCACGTAGCTCTTCAGCCTTCCACTTGAGCCGGCGCAGAATCTGCGTTCGATTCTGGTGGGCGTTCTCGTAGGCAACGCACTCCTGGAGGGTTTCCATATCCGGAATCGTCTCGATCCCTGCCTTGATCAGGCGCGTGTTCGGTGCTTCAAGTCGTTTTTCAGGCGGAAATTCGTCTGACGCCTCTGAGTCGTCTGTAGAAGTACCCATAACGGATGCCTCCACCTATCGAGGGCACGAGCAACAGCAGAGAATTGAAGCAGTAGATCTTGGGAAGGTGCATCCACTGCGAATGAGACCATCAAAATAGAGGCCTTCACGACAGGATTCGCGCTGTCTCGAAGCCCAATCAGGCTTCCGAGGATTCGAGCAAAACGAGGTTCTGAACAGGGTATGGGTTATTCTCGCCGGCGAACTCGTCCTCAGGGACGTAATGCCAGAGTTGACCGTCTACCTGGTAGAGAAACGACTCGCCGCCTTCTGCTTCAACTCGTACCCGCTTCCCGACATTATCGTCTTCTTCCCAGCCGATCACGGTCAACGGCTCAACGGGCCATTCAAAGAATTTGACCGAGTCACCACGCTCCAACTCTTCAAAAGTCTCTATATCCCCCTGCTGTGGCTCTCGCGCGTCGAGAGTCGGATTATGCTCAATAGACATGGTCTCTGGGTACGCCCCTACTCACTTAATACTGTCAGCAGTAGATTCCAGCCGCTAGAACGGAAGCACGCCTGGCGAATTTTCTCTCCGACTGCTCTTAGCCCATCGCCTCTTGGAACCGCTCACGCAGCGCGTCCTCTCGCTCTTCGAACTGATCGACTTTCTCCTGCAGGTCGTCGCTGACGCGCTCGATGCTCGCCAGCGCTCGTTCGCCGGCCAGCGAGGCCTGTGACCCATCGTCCCCGTCCGCCTCTAGCTGCTGCTCGTAGGCCTGCTCGACGCGCTCGACCGTGCCTTCCGGATTGAACAGGATGTCGTTGGCGATGCGGACGTACTGATCGAGGGATGCCCCTTCCTTCCCCTGGAAGAAGTGGGTGAGGGCGTACGTCGCGCCGGAATGCAGCGTCCACATATCGATCTCGAAGGGGGACGCCGCATTGGCTTCTGCATCGCCGGCGGCACGCTCGGCCAGGTAGTCCGGGAACCCCAGCAGAGTGTAGAACTCCGTGACGGTGAACGGGAGTTCGGAGAAGTCGAGTTCGATGTCCTGGGCGTCCCGGATGAACTCGAAGAGGTCATCGGCGACGAGTTCGACCTGTGCGAGGAGTTCCTCCCACCAGGTCCGGAAGTTCCGGACGTCGCCGACGTGTTTGATAACCTCCTTGTCGGTGAGCGAGCGCATCGTGTTCGAGCAGTAGCCGTCCTGGGCGAACCCCTCCACGTAGACGGCGTGCTCGCCGAAGAAGTCGTAGCCAGACGTGACGCCCATCGTGATCGGGTCCGACCGGCCAGGAAGGCGCACCTCGAGACCATTGAACATAATGTCCATGTGGACCTCGCCGCCTCCCCGGTAGCGCCGAATCTCGCCGAACATCACCTCGCCCAGCGGGGTCCCGTCGATGGTCTCCTCGCGGAGGACCTCCTCCAGCGGGCCGTAGACGTCGACCGGGTTGATGATCGAGTACGAGTCGGTCGGAATATGGAACAAGGAATCCGTTTCGGCTTCCTCCTCACGGGCCTGCTCTCGAGCGCGACTCGGCTCGACGAGCGCGTTGAACCGCTCCGTCTCGACCCACTCGTCGGTGTAGGGATTCTGGTACGCCACGGTCGTCTCGACGGCCTGCGGAAGATCACGGACCGCCTCGGGGAAGGTCACGGGGTCTGCATTCCCGTGACGCTCTCGGTACCACTCGGGTAGTTCGGTGTCGGTACGTCCATCGACGCCAGCGAAGATGGTTCTGGACTCTGGATCTTTCATCTCAGTCACCTCACTTCAGGAATCCTCGTCGACGTGCGACTGCATCGTCTCGCGCCCTGCGCCCCTCTCCCGGGCGCAAAAACAACACCACGTTAACCAACACCCGTCTCTGAACGGCGAGGAGTGTTGGTTAATCCAGGTCCAGTCCGCGGCTCGGATCAGATGTCGGAACTACTCAGATTCGTCTCTCCGTACCCGGACCTGCCCAGGATTTGGAATCCAGGGGTGTGCTTCCCAGCAATGCCGAGCGTGACTATGCGGTGAGTCGAACTCTCTACTACAGGATCCACACTCGTAGGTGGCATCGGGCCAAGGTTCGCTGACGAACATCGCTGTCACCGTCGTCTCCACCGGCTCGGGGGCCTCGCTCCGCGTAACGTACCTGTAGCCGAGAACCGTCCGTTGCCCCATCGCTGTTCGGGCGACCTCGGTTGGCTTGTCCTCGGGGAGATACACCCAGCGAACGAAGTCGTCGACCGATTTCTTGGCTGAGGGCTGGAGGATGAGCCATCGCTCGTGGTCATCTCGGAACAGGTAGCGTTCGGTCCCCCTATTTTGGAGGTATATTGGGTCACCCCTGCCGGGGACGAGCTGCAGTCCGAGCGACGGCGATACCGGTTTCAACAGCTGGTTGACGACCGATGGGCCGTCATCTGTCTGGCTGTCCGAATCTGTCTCCGCTACGAATTCATCGAGACTGGCATTCGTGGTCACGGGGACCATCTCCCGAGTGAGGCCTGTTCCCGGTCGGACTCTGCTGGGACTTCGCAGAGAAACCGCCACTTTGGCTGCTCTCGGATCTGCTTATCGGGGCGATTTCCCGCTTGGCCGGGGTCCGTTTTACCGGCACAGTGCCAGCCCTTGTCTCTGAGCGCTTTGATCATCGAGCCGTCGAAGTCGGCTCGCACGAACGTCAGCAGGAGCCGAACGCCTCGTCGCCGACCGTGCCGACGCACGAACCGTTCCATCGACCGGGCGAGGGCGGCAGAGGCGAGATTGGGGAAATCGACGCCGATGCAAATCCGTGCTGCCTCGACGATTTCGTCACCCTCGAATCGCGTTCCGTCGTACTCCAGCGAGCGAATCAGCGGATAGCGCCACGTAATCGCACCTAGTAGCTGGTCCTGGTAACAGAGTCCGTGATGGACGAGATTCGTCCGGGGGACATCGTCCATATAGGAGTGATGTGCTTCGTAGATCGCGCCGGCGACGTGGCGCGGGATCGCTTCGATATGGACGCGCTCTGCGAACCGCAAACCGAGCGGCGCCGTGACCGGCTGCCCCTCCCGATGGATGGGACACGAGCACTCCTCGGGGGTAGGCGTATACTGGAAGCCGGTACTCCGTATTTGGTCTAGAGAGTGAGTTTCGGTCACGAGTCGGTGTCGTCGGTGCGCTCCTGTCGGTCGTTGTATCGCTCCAGTTCACGCCCGATTTTCTCGAGCGCCTCGACACCTCGTTCGAGGAGCTGGTGGGTGGCTCGCGCCAGTCGAAGCGTCTCCATCAGTGCTCCCCCTCCGGGGGTTCGATGAGGTCGTTGCTCTTTTCGGCGAGTTCCCGGATTACCTGTTCCACGTCGGCCTCCTCAACAACCGTCCGATGCGCGAGCGGGGCAGGATATGCACGGTCGCCCTGGCTGCAGAGCACGACCAGCCACTCGTCGCTTCCATCCCCGAGTACGATGTAGTGGTCGCGATCAGCGCGCTGGAACACTCTTCGATCAGGGCGAGAGACGGCTCGCCAGTTCTCGGGGAGCGTCGGTGACGGCCGTCCTCCGTCGGCGAGGGCGACGACGTCGTCGGTAAGGGTCGCCATCGCGGCGTCGATCTCCTCGCCGGGGAGGTGCCAGCACGCCGCGGCACCGTCGCACTCCAGCTGTGAGACCACCTGATTCCGGAACGCGATGTAGTGCTCACGGGCGAACTGCTCATCGTCGTAGTAGTCGAGGAGGAGCGCGCACGCGAGCTGGGCGGGCCCGCTACCACTATACCCCCACTCGAACCCGCTTGGACTGTGGTTGACGAGGTCCAGACTGCGCTCGAGGGAGAGTCGCCGATGCTCCGAGAGGTTCAGGACGACGGCTTGGCCGTCGACGCGGAAGCCGACGTATTCGACTGCGTCTCGGTGAGCCTGACCTGGCGATGCGACTGGAACCGATTCCGAACTGGCCATAGGTACATTCCCGTTCATCGTTGCTCGCGGGCGGTTCGGTGACCCCCGCACCCCTCTCAGGGGTTCAACAAACAGGACGGCGTAGCGTTCGGCAACGTATTTGGCAGTTGCAACGTACTGTCCACATAATTGAGGATGGCTGTACTGGACAATCTCTCGGGGTTCGAGTTCGAGGACGTGATGGAGGACGTGTTCCGCAACCTCGGCTACGAGAACGTCCGCCAGGCCGACCGCACGGCTGACGAGGGTCGCGACGTCATCATGGAGGAGGTCGTCGACGGCACGCGGCGCGCGATCATCGTCGAGTGCAAGCACACGGGGACGGTCGGGCGGCCGGTCGTCCAGAAGCTCCACTCCGCCATCGCAACATTCGACTTCGACGGCCCGAAACGCGGAATGGTCGTCACAACCGGCCGGTTTACGAACCCTGCTCAGGAGTACGCCGACCGCCTCCAGCAGAACGACGACCCACATCCAATCGAGCTGCTCGATGGCGAGGACCTCCGGGAGATCGCCGACGAGATCGGCCTCGACCTCTACAACGGTCGCATCGAGATTCTCTGCGACGAGACGCTCCGCCCGTACGACCCTGCCGCCGACGTCGACGCGCCCGTCATCGAGGCGTTCCGTGACATCGAGAACATCGAAGCCGCCGATCTCCCAGAACCGCATTCGGCGGTGACGTTCCGCCCGGTGGTCGCGGTCACCGCGGACACGAACGCCGTCTTCGAGACGTCGGTGGGAGTCATCCACCGGATCAACGACCGGACGCGATTCGTTGCCCACGCCGAACGCGGGCAGCCGCAGGTCGTCGACGAGGACGTCGCGACGCTGGTCACCGAGAACCTCCACGCGACGGTCGATCTCGACGCCGAGCAGTTCGGAGAAGTATTCGACGACGTCGAGGAGCGCCGGTTCGGCCAGACCCAAACGGAGTACAAGGAATGGGCCGTCGAGCGGCTCCAGCAACACCACACGACGACGGTGACCTACACCGGCGACAACAACGTCACGTACGACAAGACCTGCGAGCCGAACCGCTCGGACATCTCCGTCCAATCGATCGAACCAGTGTACCTCCCCGAGGTTCGGCACACGACCGACCTCCAGGAGTACACCTACCCCTATGAGTACTACGCGGCAGGCCCGTCACGGGTAACAGCCGAGGACGGCATCCACCGCTGCGTCCATTGTGACACGAGCGGCATTGATGAGACGTACACGTTCTGTCCGAACTGCGGGGCAATCGCCTGCTCCAGCCACATCAAAACGGAGCGGCTGGAAGGCGAGCCGGTCTGTACGGGCTGTGCGGTGACGGAACGGTTCGCGCTGAAGACGAAGTACTTCTACGACGAGGAGAACCTCGAAGCGTTCCGCGAGGAGTACGCCGCGATGCCGCTTCCCGAGAAGGCGATAGAGAACAAGTGGCTGGCCGGGGGAAGCGTTGTCGCGACGCTGCTGGTCGTCGTCGGCCTACTCGTCATCGGCGGCATCATCTGAGCGGGCTAAGCGTTCACGCCGGCTCAGCGACCAGCTCTTCGAGCGCGTGCTCAAGCGGGCCGTGGAACTGCCAGCTGGCCCGCTCGAAGGCTTCCTCGGTCGGACCATCCCACCGGGGGAACGCGGAATGACCACTCACCTTGACGGTCCACTCGGAGGGGTCGTCGAACGGGTTCCGGGTCGGGAGTTCAACGACGTAGAGGTACTCTTCGTCGCCGTGGATGCCGTCGGCCGGATTCTCGACCCCGTGTCCGAGCAGAAACATCGGCTGGTCGAGGTGCTCCATATTGTCCGGCTCGAGGAGATCCGAGGGTTGGTCAGCGTGGATGCTCCGATCACGCCCTTCGTCCACGTAGAGGGTCATCGTCGAGAGCGTGTCGAGGAACAGGAACTGGGCAGCTGCGTACGCAGGCCCGCGCTCTGTTCGTGTCTCGTCGAGCAGTTCCTTCAGCTGGACAAGGTCACGGAGGACGCTGTCGGGATAGCCGTCCGAGTGGCGGTAGATTTGTGCGATGCGGTCGGTATCGGACTGTTCGCCTGCGGTCTCGCTCCGTTGGATGAATCGGAGTTGACTTCGTGTCGACATCGATCACCGCCGGCGCGTGTGCGCCGGCACCCATCGCCGGCGCAGAAACAACCTCTCCTGAATCGAGTGGGGTCTCTGGGATCTCGACGAATGGCTGAAACTGAGAAACTTAAACCCGGTTAAAAACGGATTCCGGAATTCGCAAGATGGCAGTCGGGTGGGGTCCTTGCTCGGAAACTGATGCTCTTCCAGCCCAAAGGTATGCGTATGTCATCTGAGTCTGAGAGGGGCTCACCGCTCCCCGATCCGGATGAGATTGCCAGGCGGGCCGAACGACAGCGTAGTCTGTACGAGGAGGCCGCCGAGAATCCAGACCGGGTGGTGCCAGCGATGTTCATCGAGGACTGCGCCCGGTGCGAAACGCTCGCCGATAAGCGGCGTCGTGAGGGCTTCTATAAACACTTCTATCGGACACTCCCTGACCGAGAGACGGCGAAGCTGTCCAGCGACGATCTCCCCGAGGAGATTCAGTCTGCTGCGCCCGTCCATCGTGCAATCGATGATACGACTCTCGAGGACGAGAGCGCCGACGTGGCTTCCGTCTCGGAGCTGTGGGAGCAGATCGGCACTGGTGAGCACCCGGGAAAGCTGTGTCAAGCTCCGCTGGTCCACTACATCGACCGTGAGGACTGCTATATCCACGCAGAACCAACGCGAGTCGGCTTCAGCTATGGTCTCCCCGTGTTCGTGTACAAACGCCGGCAATCGGACAACCACTACGGAGTCTTCTTCTCCAGTGAGAAGGCGTATCTGTGGCTCTGTGGGTGGATTCTGCACGCCAACGGATTCTTCGACCCGAAAGAGTTCATCCCATCACTCTACTTCTTGAAGGCCACGGACCCATCCACAGTTGCTCCTGAGCTGGTGTCCAAAACAGAAGATCTCGTGTTTCGTAACGGATTCCCCGGCGTAGACGCGCCCGAAATCACAGACCTGCCGGACGGGGTCAATCTGTACCAATTCCCGTACAGCAAGGACACGTATGCGGATCAGTTTGCTCGATGGCGCCGTCTCTACTTCGACGAGCGAACCCCTCGTGGATGCGGGTCCTGCGACGTGTGTCGGGCGTAAATTCACCGCCCTAACGCGTGCTCTACGCCAGGTGCGACACCTCTGATGGTTCTTCGATGTCGTCGAACTCGCCGCGCTCGACAGGTTCCCAGTCCTCACCCGGCTCTGGACTCCACCAGTCGACCTTATAGGCGCCCGGTGCACCGAGGATCTTCACGCGCGCCGACCCATCAGGCAGGTCGCGGCGCAGTTTCTCGTCGACGTGGAGGTTCCAGGTCGTGGTAGAATCGAAGCAGGCGAGCACGGCCTCCTCGTAGCCGCGCGTCTCTCGGGATTCCTGGAGTTCGACCTGGGTGTTGCAGTTCTTGCAGAACACCCCCTCGAAGGGGATGTGAGTGAAGACCTCCTGCCCGCAGACGGGGCACCAGAGGAACTCGAACAGTGCCTCGCTGTGTCGGTCAAGTTCTTCGAGGCTCATTGGTTGACTCACCCGGTCGTACCGGGCTACCACCTCGTGCCCGGCCGAAAAACAGCGGCCAGCGGGGATCCACCCGCTCACCGTTCGGCGCCGTGAACTGTCTCGAGAACGGTCCTCGAGACTTCCCGTGGATTAGTCGGACACTCCCGCGACGCCATCGGTCTGATAGCCTCGAACGGCGTCGTGGGTCACGGTCGGGGCGTCCACGGCCCCCGATGCCTGCCGTCGCACCGTCCGCACAGTGGGAAGGCTGTTGAGAGCAGGCACAGTCCACTCTTGATGCTCTTCGATACCTTTCACGGCGATATTCACGCTTGCACTCCGGTCGGCGTGGTCTTGATGCGAACAGGACTGGCACTTGAACCGCTTCTTGTGACGGTTCGATCGTTCCGTATGACCGCACATCGGACAGCATTGGCTCGTGTATTCGGGATTGATCCAAGCCGTCGGAATACCCGCGAATGCTGCCTTGTAGGACGTGTAGTGCTGAAGCGCGCGGAACGGGAGGCGGTGCAAGCGTCGGTTCATCCGGCATCCGTAGTCGAGGCCATCGCGCATCTCTTTGAGGTCTTCAAAGACGATGCACGGCTTCTCGAACTGCTGGCTCCACTCGACGATATGACGGCTCACTTTGTGGAGTCGGTCGCGGACAAACCGTTCCTCACGTCCTTCCAACGTGTCGTGGATGCTGTCCTTCCCCGCGTTCTGCACGCGCTTCCGCATCGTGAAATAGCGGTGGCGCTTGAACTTGATGTCCGGAAATTCGATAACGACTGTGTCCTCGACACTGCCCTTGGAGAGTGCAGTCAGCGCCACATTGTCCTCGTTGACATCCACGCCAACGACTGTCCGTGAATTTTCCTTGTCTCGAACGGTCCCCTCGGAGCTAGTTACGTTGACGTGCAGCTCGGCGTTGCCGTTTCGGAACAGGGCTTCCGCCGTCCCAATCGTCCATGCATCGCTTTCGAGGGCGGTCTTGAGAATGTCGAGATGAGCGTCGTCACCATCGAGGACGCCCTTGACGTGCTTGTAGGGCTTCGCGCTGATCCGGAACGCCACGTCGCCGTCGTCGGTGAGTGACAGGTTGTACCCCTCCTCGTAGTTCGCCCGGAGCGGGTACGTTCCGTCTTTGGTGTGGCTGGGTTTGTTGTAGTCGTCATACTCGTAGTAGTTCTCCATCGCACCGAGTGCTTTGGCGACGACGCGCTGTATCGTGTTTTTCACGAGGCTGGCGTCCTCGGCCACGCGGTCGGGAATGACGTTCCAATCCACACCTTCCTTGGCGAGTCGGATAGATTGGTTGTATACCGACCTCGCTTCGAGGGTGGCGTCGTACAGCAGGCTCTCATTATCGCTCTGGATGTCGAGCTGGAAGTCCAGCGTCTTGATGAGAGCCTGTGAATCAGTCATTCTTCGTCTTGTTCGGTTGGTTCTGAGGTACGGACGACTTTCACGTTAGCCCCACGCCAGCGTTTGGGGACGGTGACGTGGGCGCTGTTCCCGAACTCCTTGACTTGGCCGTCGAGAACTTCCTCGCCGTCGATTTGAAACCGATTCGCCATATCGGTGTATATCCTTTGGATATACTTAATTCGATCGGTGGCTGATCCTCCATATAAGCGAGAAGCGAACGAACCACGCATACCTGTTCCTTAGCGGAACGTACGGCCTTCACTCTCGGAGTCAAGCCCTGAGTCACGGCGTACTCCGTCCGTAGACGATGCGTGAGGGGGCTTCGTACCCACAGTCGGGGCAGTCATACCACCGCTGGACGTTCGCCCCGTCTGCTGCCTTCTCGCCGACGCGAACGTCGTTGTTCGGACATTCCGGACAGCTGAGGTCCGGCGTGGGCCGCTCCCGGAGTTTGTCACGGAACGACGTCGCATCCTTCGTCTCATATCCCCGCGACCAGACGGGGTAGCCGTCGACGAGGATTGCCCCACGCCATTTGTATCGGTAGGAATCCGGGGCTCGATGCAGGACGGCTCGCGCCCCGGTCTCGGTGTTCCGATACGCAAGCGTCGGCGAGCGGCTCTCGCGTCGCCAGTTGGTGATGGGAGGCATTATTCAGAAGTGGACGTCAGCGGGTACGATCCAGAGCTCTTCACTCGCCTCGAGGAGTCGATCCAGCTGTCCACGGTGGCGAATGCCGGTTCCGTGTTCGGTATACAGGAAGATCGTCGGGCCGTCGTACGCACCGACCTTGTGGAAGGCGTGCCGGGCGAGGTCCTCGTCGCGCATGATCTCCTCGTCGGAGAGCTCGTCGATGGCCTCCTTCACCCGATCGAGATTACGCTCGAACTCTTCCTTCGTCGCCTCCCAGCCACGCTCGAGGAGATCCTGGCCGTCATCAGAATCGACGGGGGCTGCAGTCGGGAGCTCACCCCATCGCGCCTTCCCCGCAACTGACGTGTCCTCCTCATCGAACGTGACGTAGTAGTCGAAGACGGCGCCGGCGTGTGGGTCCGCGCCGACCAGGCGGTCGAACACCGACTTTCCGGTGGCCAGCGCGTC
This sequence comes from Halobacterium hubeiense, assembly GCF_001488575.1. NCBI lineage: Archaea > Methanobacteriati > Methanobacteriota > Halobacteria > Halobacteriales > Halobacteriaceae > Halobacterium > Halobacterium hubeiense. The sequence goes on along the minus strand of NZ_LN831304.1, from coordinate 64,349 downwards.
GTCGTGCGTCGATGCCTCTACGAGTGCGTATATCACCATATGCATCTCGAACACCTCGAAACGCCGACGCACCGGGGGTCGTTGCTCGCTCCAGCTGCGCCGGCACCCATCGCCGGCGCTCGAAAAACTCTCCTCGTGACGGCGGATTCTCAGGCCTCGTCCGCTCGTTCGACAGTGATAGTCAGGTCGCCCGATTCGTAGTCTGCCTCGAAGTCGACCGCGAACGCATCCGCCTCGTAGGCGGCGTGGTAGGCGCGGTGGCGTTCGAGCGAGCCAGTCGCCTTGAAGTGGAAGAATGCGGCCGCCGTGTAGGGCTTGCTCTGGGTTTCGACCTGCGACTCGACGGATGCGGGGAGCGCGATTTGGGGCGTCTCCGTGTCGATACTCGCAGCGAACTCCTTCGCTTCCTCGACTGTCGCTCGCGAATGTGCCGGTGTCTCGCCGGTGAGCACGTTCACCGGGGTTTCTGTCTCGTCGGTGAACAGGACGCCTTCGAAGGTGTGTGTTCCGAGGATCGCTTCGGGATCCAACTCGCAGTCGTGAAACGGGTCGTCCTCTGAGGTCATCGAATCACGAGCCTACGGCGGGGCTCACCCATTCCGACCCTGAAAAACAGCAGTTGCCACGAAGCAGATCGACCTAGGAGTGGTTCAGACTCGCCTTCTCGAAGGGTGACTCTCCGGTCGGAATGAGCAGCTCCTGTCGGTCTCCAACTCGCTCGGCCAGCTTCCGTTTCAGGTACTGTCTCGCCGTCGACGGCGTGAAGACGCCCTTGTCGAGCATATCGCCGACGACGTCTTTGAGGGCCGCGAACTGGCCCTGCAGGTGGCCGTCGCCGACCGGCTCGCCGTCGTACCAGCGCACCGTCGCGAGCGCGCCGTTCCCGACTGTTTCTCCCTGTTCGACCGTCTCCGAGTCGTACTGGAGCCCGAACCACAGCGTCCGATAGGCGGTCACCTCGAACGTCGTCGACACCACGAAGAACGCCTCGTGGTGGAGGTAGTCGAGATGGTCCGCGACGATCTCGTCGAAGGTGAGCCCGGTGGCACGGGGCTTCGGCTCGACGACCGTCGACGGCCGATCCTCGCCAGCGAGGTAACCGTCGACGGCTTCTGCCTCGAGGCCATCGGCCAGTTCCGTCAGCAGCTGTTTCGCCCACTTGGAGTCAGTGTCGTCGCCACCGAACGGCGTCTCAGCCGAGATTCGGTGCTTGAGCTTCAGGTTCGCTGCGCCCCAGTGGCTGTAGTGGAGCGTGTACTGTCCGCCTGTGCGTTCGTACGCAACGAGTGCGCGGTGTCCCATCGAGCAATCACCTCACGGGGCGACTGCGACTGGATCGCCCCGCACCCCTCCCGGGGGACGAACAACGCTACTCGTCGATCGGGTCGTGAGTTTGATCGTTGCGGGCGGTTGCGCGCAGTAGTGGTGTCTGAGTCATCTGTGACCGATTTGATTCCTGTTAACCGTGGCCTGCTAATCACATCAGAACATACAGTGACACTGCGGACTATGCACGAATTACCACACGAGGGTACTGAGTCGGATTTTGGAACCCAACTGAAGATATATCGCGGAAATTCAGGCTACTAAAAGAACGATTGAACTGGTCATTATGATTATCCGAACCTAGGTAGTACAGACGCACAGCCCACAATGAGCCGAATCTTTTCTTTTTCCACACGTGAAAATCCAGCAGAAGAGCAACTGATTGAGATCGGTGATGATGCCGCCGATCCAGTGTGCGAGGCATTAGCATCTGATACCGCACGTGACGTTACCGCCGCCATCTATCAGGAACCACGAACCGCCTCGGAACTCGCTGATGACGTTGACACCTCACTCCAGAACGTGCAATACCATCTTGGGAAACTGGAGACGGCAGGAATAATTATGGACGTCGGAACTGCGCACGCAGAGTCGGGCAATCAGATGACGCTCTACGGCCCTACGCATGACCCACTGATACTTGTGGCGCAGTCCTCCGAGACGAAGCCGATGTCGAGCGAGCAGCTAAAGGACGTACTGGGTGTCGTCGGCATCATCGGCGTATTGAGTCTCCTCGCCCAGTGGATCGTCACACGCATCCGGGCGACGACTGTCGAAGTAACCTTTACTGGACCCGGTCCGGAGATGAACCAGCCGGACCCCCTTTGGGGGCTCCCGGCTGGTCTCGTCGTATTCGCAGTCGGACTGATTCTAGTTGCTGGCTGGGCCTGGTATCGAACCTAAGCTGGCCACTCCACTTCTCGCTTGGGTGGTTCTCAAACTGCCGCTCAAAGAGCCATTTGTCCGGGCAAGACCATTATCCAGTAGACCAACCACTACTCACATATGCGACCTCGACTCCAAACGTTCGCCCTCGTAACACTCGTCCTTCTATCGGGCTGTATTGGCTCCGTGGCCTCCCCGACGTCACCACCAGCACAGACACCCCACACTACGTCAGAAAACACCGTCCAACCGCTAGAGTCTGCGTCGTTCTGGCTGTCCGGAACAGCTGCCCGCGTTGAAGCCGACACGGTGTATGTTGAACAGGGCAACGACACCGTTGTTCCGGTCACAATAACGAACCACACGGACGTACAGCGGTGTTACAAGGCAACCGTGCTGAACGAATCAACGCTCGCCTGCTTTGGTCAGTTCGATATGAGTGCTTTGCAGAATCATCAGGGGGAGGAGGTATGTCTGTTAGCCGACGTAGAGAACCGTTCGATTCACGCGGAACAAGTGTACTTCAATGCGGTCTGTGGCGGCCCACAACTCCCTTCAGAGTCATCGTCGATCGCCCGAGAACGGTAGACATCCAGGTTCGATATTAAACACACGCTGTAGCATCTACCGATTCTGGGGGTAAAGAGGGGCTATGAGTAGGAAATAACGCCAGTCGCATAGGCTGACGAATGCGTACCCGCCGCGATCGGCGTACCGCTTCACGAACAGGGGAGGAGACGTTTTGTGGACCCCGTTGCCTGGATATCGAGTTCTTTGTCAGCCTCGATGTGGTAGCGAGTTCTCGTAAGAACTCGTGGTTCATGATCCCACCCTCGTAATCCCGGAACTCCACAAGTATCGTTCACCTCAAAGTCATCGTAGCCGTTCTAATTTTCGGCAGGATTTGGAAGCATCTCATGGGAATCGGTCGTGCTGGCGAGCAAGCACTGCCTCGTAATGCTCCCGCTGGGACACCGCAGTCCCGTCTTCCTGCTCTGATTTTGTTGCAGTCCTCCCTCTGCCCGGCTTCGTATCGTACTGAGGGACGAAGAACGGTACTCGGACAATCGGGTCTGACGGCCACTCGCCGGATCCTGTTCACTGCTGGCCGCGGACTGAACGCCAGGCACCGACACGGGTTCTGGTTCCTCCGTGCCGGCATCAGAACGGACACGCTCGCAGGTGCGGCGTGATGGAAAGCTGGCGTGATTTCCCCGCGCCGTGTAGACACAGGGATTCGCCGTTTCCATCCGACTCCCAGAGAGGTGTTTTCGTCCGACGTTGACCGCGCCGACCACATCTCGGTCGCACTCATACTCACAGCTGGGACAGTAGAAGTGGCCGCCGTTGCGTAACTCGGTGTGATCGGTCGGGGACTTCACGGTCTTGCCGCGTTCGCCACATCGCGGACAGTAGCGTGATGTCCCCCAGGGATTCACCGTCTCGACGTCGAGCCCGAGGAGGTCACCCTTGTACCGAAGCAGCTCAAGTAACTTCCCATGGGCCCACGTCGAGATGCTCCATGCCGTGACACCACCCGTCTCTTCGGCCTCAAACTGCCCTAGCGACTCGAGGACGATCGTCTCGCACTCGTGAACGGCCGCGAGCCACACCAGCTGATTTGCTACATCGTGCTGGATCTGGTCGCGGAGACGTCGCTCCTTCCGTCGCGTCCGGCGATATTCGTTGAGGAGGTGAGCGAACTGCTCGGTATGGCTCTTGCCCTGTTGGCGGAGTTCGGCAAGGCGGCTGTCTATGCCCTCGGCGTCGGCTTTCACTCGAAACAGTTTGTCCTTCGCGTGGTGGTCGACGAAGTTGGGTGGCGCGATCTGGGATTCCTCCTTCCTGTCTTCAGACCCTTCCAGCACAACCGCAGTCGCCTGCTTTTTCACGCCGAGGTCCACAGCGAGAACACGGTCGGAAGTGGTGTCAACGGGGGTCTCGGGAATATCCACTGGCACGTCCAGCGTATAGCCGTGTTCGGAGGAATGCAGTGTCGGCGCTTTCAGCTCCCCTGCCTCAAGCATCTCGTTGAACCGTTGGTGGGCTGGGAACCGTATTTCGTGCTCTATCCAGTCGGAATACGAGTTGGGCGATAGCGAATCCGGCGCCTTCAGCGTCACCATGACGTCTCCGTCCGTGACTTGGACATCGTGGACGTCTCCACGGCTGTCCGGGCCGAAGGGAACCGTGTCGTCGGGCTGGGGACAGTCGACGAGGTCCGTGTATGCTTCAGGAAATCGGCCATGCCGGTCGTAATGATTGTTTAGCTGCTCGACGACGGTTTCGATATTGCTCCACTGAATGTACGGTGAGTCGCCACTATCGAATAGGCGGCTTCGAAGCTGCTGCCATCCAACCCGCCTGATTTTGCGTTCCTCGACAGTGTCGATGATGAATCGGAAGGCACGGTACTTCTCACGATGAGCTTTTAGAATCCGAGTAACACGATGGTAGATACATCGCTTGAATCGGTTGTAGAGGTATGCGTCTGTGTCCTCGAACGGCTCGTACTCGTCGTCTCGGACGTAGGTGTGGTCGTTGCTATCGCGGGACTGAATCGCTTCGAGGTGCCTGTCTCGCCAGTATTCCTCCTTGAGCAATCGACGGAGATGGCGTTGCCCGAGCTCTAGGATTCGGGAACAGGCGGCGTGATACTCTCGGGGAATATGGAATTGTTCAGTGAGGTGGGTCATTTGTTGGCCTCGTGGTTCTCTCCCCCGCACCCCTTCTGGGGGGCAATAAACAGCCTCAGGAGCGAGACATCCGGATTCATCGTTATACCGCCGCTCAGGACTCGATCTGTGTTCCGGCGTCCCCGCTGTGTTCCGGCTGGGAGAGCAGACTCACGTCTTGCAGGAGAGCTCTCGCTGCCTCGATCCGCTCCTGATCTGCGTCGTCGAGTCCGGCCGTCTCGATGCGTTTGAGATTGGTGAGTGAGCGATGCAGTCGATATCCGGGTGTGTTGCGTGGATCCATGTGAAGCGCCTCGCCGATTCACGGCGCAGAGAAACCTCTCCGGCTGCGGGTAGCTGTCGGACGGGGCCTGCTCGTTAACCAACATTGGTGTGTTTCTGTGTCGCTATGTTGGTTAAGACGAGTCATAACCCGCTTTGCTGGGTCCGTAGCGAGCCGAGCCACACACCCGACACTCCCAGATCGGTTGCCCCGTCCACGCTTCATCCGGGACCGACTCGTGGGTCTTGAACTGATGGTCGGTCGCCCCTCCACAGGTTTGACAGTCGAGTTCCTGCGTCGTCGGTACCGACGACTCTTGCCGATCAGCCCCAGCTTCGCCAGTAGATTCGGTCAGCGCCATCGCTGGAACCAGCCACACCGCGTCGACGGCGTCGTCGAGGACCGCGTCGAGACGCGACGCGCCGCGGATGCCGTCCCCACGCAGGTCGTAGAGGCGCGTCGGGGCCTGCTCCGGACGCTCCGACGCTTCTTGGCCGTGCCACCCAGTCCGGTCATGGGCGGCACTGAGAAGCCGCTCACCCTCCGCTGACGACACCTGTACCGCGTCGGGAAGTGAGGGCCATTGCTCGACCAGATGGCGCGCTGGCGCCTCGTCGAGGTCGTAGATGAGCGTGTAGTCGTCGACGGCCGGCTCCGCCTCATTGGCGGTGAGGAGGTTCGCCGCGGCGCCGCCCTTCGCCACGGCGCCGTAGAACGTGGTCGACTCGACGACCAGGTGGACGATGCCGAGGAACGTCGTCGACGCTGTCTCGTTCGTGCTAGTGGCGTCACCATCGAGATGGTTGGTGAGACAGAACCGGCATTTCGTCTGGCCGTCTGGGACTGACGCCCCACACGACTGGCACTCGCCATCGGTTACCGTCGGCGCATCGGGGTAGCCACCAGAGCTCGTCGCGACGCGTTGCCGCCGGGGGTCACCTTCACACCCCTCGTCCAGCCTCGTGTCCGGAATGTGGGACGCCTCGCCGGTCGGCCGCAGTTCCTCAAAGTCGGAATATCGGTTGTACATCGGTTGGCTCATAGCTTCTGCCGTTATCGCATTTCAACGTCCGGACGCCCTCGCTCACAACATCCTCTTGATTATGCGAGAGAGTACAAACATATATGGGTATAGGGTGCGAACACTGTCGTAAGAGGTGCCAAGCATGCCCGAATCTTCGCGAGATGGGGTCCAGTCGTGGACTGAGTCGATGAGCGCCCGCGACCGCATTCGGGCGGTCGCCGAGACGCTTCGCGAACCGCGGACGGTCAACTGGATTAGCGAACAGGCCGACGCTGCCTGGAGTACGACCAACGAGGAACTCCAGGATCTCGTCGACCAGGGGCAGCTGCGTCGCGTCGAGGCCGGCGATACGACACGTTACCAGCCTGACTACACGCGTCTGCTCTTCGAGGAGATCCGTACGCTCATCAAGGAAAACACGCGCGAGGAGCTGCGGAGCGAATTGGCCGCGATCACCGAGGAGATCGAGGAGTGGCAGGCAACCTACGACGTTGAGACGTGGGAGGAGCTCGAACAGTCGCTCGCTGACAGCGACCTCGCAAGTGCGGAGCTGCGCGAGCGTCGCGACGTCATTGCGTTCTGGCGTGAGAACAAGGAGGATCGCCGCCTCATCAAGCACGCACTAGAACTCTACTCTGACGTCGAAGCCGCCCGCGAACAGATGGCCGACATGGCCGACCGCGCCACGAGCTAATCCTCCTCTCTCACAGAATGATCTTTCTCGCTGGTCGCGACCGCTATACACAGCGGACCCTTCTTCGCGACGTTCACGACCGGTTGACGAATCAAGCTGGGTGTGAGGATGTGCGCTATCGCCCGTCTCGACGCCGACCCCGGTACGTCACCGCGGATGTCGATCCGACGACGTTCCTGAGTAACTCTTACGGCGCGGCGACCGCACGACTGGAGATTCGCTTCTGGTACCCCGCCGGCGTCGACCACGAATACTACCGCATCAACTGGATAGAACCGGAGAGAAACCTGATGCTCGGCTTCCACCAGGACGCCGACCATCCAGACCTTGGGCCCTGTCACATCCAGCTCAACCACGAAGACACGCCTGTCGATCGGCATAGCGCGTCGTTTCTCGATGTGCACCCACTTGCCGCACTTGATAACCGGCTTCAGCAGTTCTCATCCGCGTTAGCGGCGATTCGCTGGGAGAATGAGACGCCCTCGCTTCCTAGCTGGCCGGCTTAGTCAAATAGGCCGAGTTCGGAAAGCCGGTCCTGCACGTGGATGAGCGCTTGCTGGGCCTCTTCTGTTTCGTTCCCACCAGTAATGACGAGCTTCCCACTGCCGAAAAGAAGAACGACGACGTCGGGGTCGTCGAGGCGGTAGACGAGGCCGGGGAACTGTTCCGGTTCGTATTCGACTTGCTCTAATCCCAGCCCGATTGCGATTGCGTTCAAGTTTAGCGACTGCTCGAGACTGGCACTGGAGACGATGTTCTGCACCGTAATCGCCGGACTATCGGCGACGTCGACCCCTAACTCACGGAGGTCGGCGAAGACGATTTCGAGGGATTCGTGGACGTCGTCGACGCTTTTGGCGCCGGTGCAGACGACTTTCCCCGAGCGGAATATTAGCGCGGCTGCCTTCGGCTCCTGGAGGCGGTAGACGACCCCGGGGAAGTCCTCTGGCCTGTAGTCGGCGCCGTCGAGATCAATAGCGAGTTGGTCGAGGGCGAGTTCTTGGCCGACATCACTGGACGCGACGACGTTCTCGACGTGAATCGTCTCCACGGGCACGCCCATACGGTACTACACGTCGGACACCGTACTTAAAACACGGCGAGTAGAGTGTCAGCTTTCCGTATCGACAGTTGGGTTGGGACTACTGGACGGTCATGCAACAGATACCGCTCTGAGTGAACGCAATTGTTCAGACGCCTCGATATCATTCAGACCCCGCTGTCAGAAGGCTTATGATAGATGATATGTCTGCTATTGGTATGGCGGAATGTCAGAACTGCGGCAGCCATGTCACGGAGGTCTACGTTCGTGTATTTACTCCGGATTCCGTTGAGAGTCCCCGTGTATGTCCGAACTGTGAGGATATGACTCGTGGCCGTGATGGCGTCCGTGAACAACGATCGTAGCGCAATATTTGTAAAGCGAGAGCTATCGCAGCGTTGCTGGGTGTACTGCCCACGTGCCGGAATTAGCGGTCGGCCAGTTCTACTGCAGACACCGCTTTAGGATTCCGCACGTCGTCAGGCCACCTGCTCCTCTAAGGTATCTCGGTGTGCCCGAACAGTCGCCTTCGAGGCGTTCGCCACGTCCGCGGCCTCGGATTGCGTCAGCCATCGCCCCTCCTTGCGACCGGCCTTGTAGAGGCAGGCCGCTGCGAACCCGGCCGGATGGACGCCCGTCGTGACGCCGCGCTCCTCGGCCTGCTCCGCGAGCGTTCGGGCCCGCTGTCGGATCTCGTCCGGACACTCGAGGTCCGAGGCGAGGCGCGGCACGAACATGCTGGGGGAGACGGGCTCAGCGGGGAGGCCCAGCTCCTCGTTCAACGTTTTGTACGCGTTCGTAACCCGTGACTCCGCGACGCGGGCCATCTCGCTGACGTCATCCACCAACCGCGAGAGGCCGTTGCACCGGCAGGCCCCGTAGACGCTGGCCGCGGCGATGGCCTCGATGGACCTGCCACGAAGCAGATCCTCGTTCTGGGCGCTCCGGAAGAGCTGACACGCTTGGTCGCGGACCGAATCAGAGAGTTCGAGCGCACTCGCCAACCGACGCACCTCGCCCAACCCGTGTGCGAGATTCCGTTCCGCTTTCGACCGCCAGCGCCCTCGGGTCTGTTCACGGCGCATCCGTGCGAGTCGCCGTCGCTTCTGCCCAGAGATCTCGTTCCCCTTCGCGTCGGTGCCGCGACCGATCTCCGTCGACAGGCCGCGATCGTGGCGGGCCGCAGTGAGTGGAGCGCCCGTTCGCTCGCGCTCCTCGTCGTCGTACGCCCGCCACTCCGGCCCGTGATCGATGCGCTGTTCGTCGATGACCAGGCCACAGTCCTCGCAGACCGTTTCGACCGCGTTCGTGGTGACTCGACCGTCGCACTCGGGACACTGGTTCGCACTCGATTCCGTTCGGACGTCCTCGTCGAATCCGCTCTCGTAGATGTCTCTAGTTGCCATCGTTCTCACCGTGTTTCGGGAACCCGCCAGTACAGCGAGTCCCTCACCCATCGAGGGGTCAATAAACGCTATCGAGTACGACCTCGATTCAGATGGATTGTGGCTCAGAATGAGGTGCTTGGGTCACCGTAGTGTCCCCGACTACAACAGAGTGGTAAAGAAAAGCACGTGGGCGTTCCAAACCGTATAGCTACTAGTAGAATCTCTATGGGCGTGTTGCGCTGATAAAGCGTTTAATACGGCATATTACTGGGTATTAGAACTATAGCTAACCCACCAGAAAATCTGTTCGTACTATCTACCGAGATAGACAGCCGCAGAGAATACTCGAAATCACTCCGACTGGATTCGATCCCACGTTTCGACACACTCTTCGCAGAGGTAGCCAGTGTATCCGTCCACTTCGTAGTGTTCGACCGTCGTATTTCTGCTACAGCGCCCGCATTTCATGCGTTCCACCCTGATACTGCTTGCATAGGCTGTGTTATAATCAGGACCCCGTTATTGGGTGCCGAATACTTCTAGCGCCTCTTTCTCCAGCCCGGATTTCGAGAATAGTGAAATGACATCGCCAGTTTCAATTTTGGTTTCGCCTTTCGGTGTTAGGATGTCGCCGTCGCGTTCGATGCCAACCACCAACATCTCATCAGCCAGCAGGCCCTCGTTGACTGCCTCCTCGATGGTGAGCCCCGTAACTTCCGCGCCTTCTGAGACCGTGAACTCGACGACCTCAGCGCCGCCAGCAAGACTCATGAAATCCGTGAGCGACGGCCCGACGGGGACATCATCTGGGCCAAATGGGTTGTACGGCTGATGGTACTCGCCTTCGACGACGCTCTCGTCTTCAATCTCTAACCCGATATCGGAGAGTTCGCCCGCGATACGGCTGATGTCGTCCGTATTCGACCCGACCGCGGTGACTGCAATATTCGTCTTTCCTGTCATCAGCTCTCGGACGGACACGATGCCAGAAATCTCTAGTGCGGCTTGAGCAAGTCGGTCGCGGTCGGGAATCGGGGCCGTACAGCTGAACTGGTAGGTGACGCGTCCCTCGATAGATTTGTAGTTGATGTCCGCCAGATATCCGCGCAGCACGCCCTCCGCTTCGAGTTGATGGATTCGGTTCCGGATCGTTGCCGCGGTCACCTCCATTTCCTCGGCAATCTCCGCGGCTGTCGTGTTCCGGGCGTCACGCGCTAGATGATAGAGGATCCGCTTGTCAATCTCATCGACCCGATATTCCATACTTGTACTAGGGTTAGAACGCATAACTAATCCCCGATTTGTGAGTGCACAATCCACTATTGTATCTCCGCACACTTGTCACCATACCTTATGCATATTTTGCAAATTAAAAAATTCACCCTAGATATTTCGCTTGCAAAAATATAATGCCAACTCTTATTGCGTGGCGGCAATCTATCTGGGGAATAGCCGACACCGAATCCGCAACAAATCGGTCTGACACCCAACTACGGGTTCCGAACTGAAGTGACCGGCTAACCCATGACACCATCACATATCGACCCTCCAGACAGCATCCCGACGGACGTCGCAACAACGCTCGAAGGCTGCAGTGATGCGGAACTCCGGGAGATTATTCACTACGCGCAACAGCTCCTCCGAGCGCATCCGCCGCTAACTGACGCCATCGAGTCACGCCCGGGGGAGGACCTTGTTCGCATCGAGGACCACGGCGCGTACACCATCGCCGTCGTGGAACGACCCGGTGAAACGGGCAAAGGTCGTGGCCCGTTCGCCTACCGAGTCAGCTGGGAGCCGGATGTCAACGGCGGGGAGGGCAAGTACAAGTGGCACTACCTTGGAAAGGTCTACAGCGACCCAGGAGGTGGCTGAGATGTCGAACTCGTTGTTCCGTCGCGTCGTTGCACCAGTCGCTACACCCGACGATGCGGCGACGACGGCCGACGCGCTCGTCCCGCACGTGACGGGCACGGATTCGACGGTCGTTGCCGTCCACGTCATCGAGAAAGCCGGCGGCGCGCCCGACAAAGCGTCCGTTGCGCAACGCGAGCAGTACGCGTCGGATGTCTTCGATGTCTTCGCCGACGGCTTCGAAGATACAGGATTGACGCTGGAAACGGACCTCCGGTACGGAACCGACGTCGCAGCGACGATTATCGACGCCGCCCACGACAACGACGCCAGCGCCATCGTCTTCACACCGCGCGGCGGGAGTCGCTGGCGCAAACTCCTGACGGGCGATGTCACCCACAAGCTCGTCACGGAGAGCAACGTCCCGATTCTAAGCCTTTCCGACCGCGAGGTGAACGAGGCGTGAGCGAACTGGAACCCCAGGTGGACGAGCGGACGAACATCTGGTAACCTACACCCATGTACATCATCATCGTTGGAGCGGGCGACATCGGGTCACCCCTTATTGACATCGCTACTCGGTCCGGAAACGAGGTCGTCGTTATCGAGCGGGATACACAGAAAGCCGACGAAATCGCCAGTCAGTACGACTGCTTGGTACTGAATGCGGACGCGACCTCGATGGAAACGCTGGAAGATGCCGGCGCTGAGCGCGCTGACGCCATCATTTCGACGACCGACCAGGACGCCACGAACGTCATGGTGTGCCTGCTCGCTACAGAGTTGGAGATACCAGCCATCACGTCGGTCGTTCACGATGCAGAGCACATGAACCTCTTCCGGCAAATCGGCGTGAATACGATTGAGAACCCGCAGCATCTCATCGCTGGCTACCTCTACCGAGCGGTCGCCAGACCAGCAATTGTCGATTACATGCGCATCGGCGAAGAAGCCGAAGTCTTCGAAATCACCGTCACCGGGGACGCGCCAATCGCTGGGAAAACACTCACCGAAGCGGGCGAGGAAGGACTGCTCTCAGACGATGTCCTAATCGTCGCCATCGAACGTGAGGGCGAAGACAAACCACTGACGCCCCGAGGAAGCACGCGAGTCAAGGCGAACGACCTGTTGACGGTCTATTCTGCGACCGGAGCAGATCCAGAGCTCACCGATATCTTCGGGCATTACGAAGACCGGGAAGTCTGACCCATGAATAGCAAAACAACCTACATAATGGTGAAGTAACATGTCCGACTCATCCATCGGTCGTCCCGGCTTCGTAACCGCCTCGAAAACGGTAATCAGAGACATCGGTGCCTTACAGGTCCTCATCGGTGGACTGATGCTGGTGCCGCTGCTGGTCTCGTTGCTCTATCGGGAGTGGTATAATGCAGTGGCGTTCCTCAGTGCTGCAGGAATTACTGTGCTTGCCGGTGCGGCCGCGTACAAGCTCTGTGAAGATGCGCCGGAACCGAAACGCTACCACGCGATGATCGTCGCGGCCCTTGGGTGGCTCGTCACGGCGGCGTTCGGTGCGCTGCCGTTCGTCATCGCGGCGTACCTTACGCCACCGGCCGTGCTCGAATCGTTCGTTCCAGCAGGGGCGAGCTATCAATCGAGTCTCCTCCACTTTCAGAACCCGCTGCACGCCCTCTTCGAGAGCATGAGCGGGTATACGACCACGGGCCTGACGATGAGTGTCCACGAACCCTCCGTGGGCCATGGATTCCTCTGGTACCGCTCACAGATGCAGTGGATCGGCGGTGCGGGGATGATCGTCCTTTCGTTGGCGATCCTTCGACAGCCTCACGGCACGGCGGGGATATCCCTGTACCAGTCCGAAGCACGCAGCGAGAAGCTCCGCCCGAGTATTGTGGGTACTGCGCGTGCGATCTGGAAGATCTACGTCGGTATCACCGCCCTCGTTGCCGTCTATCTCGCAGCGGCGACCTTCCTCGTCAATCCCGGCTACGGTATCGAAAACACGATCTTCGATGCGGTCAATCACGCGATGACTGGGCAGTCCACCGGCGGATTCAGTACCCTCGATGATTCCATCGCCGGCTACGGCTCCTACGCGATGGAGGTCATCCACATCCCGGCGATGATAACGGGCGCAATCTCGATTCCGGTCTACTACGGCGCGGTTTCCGAGCGCGACCTCCGTGAGTTCGCGCGAGACCCACAGGTCAGAGTGATGTTTGGCCTGTTCGTCGTCGGCGTCCTCGGCCTAGCGGCATTCCTCGCTCGCTGGGTCGGCGTTCCCTACGACGGTGACCCGCTCGCGTATATGGGGCGTGTTGCGACGAGCCAGGCGTTCCGTGACGGCCTCTTCCAGTACATTAGCGCGCAGACGACCACAGGCTGGCAGACATCTGCGATTGGTGACTGGAACAACGGTGCGGTCATGGTTATCGTCCTCGGAGCGATGCTACTCGGTGGGTCTGCGGGGGCGACCGTCGGCGGGATCAAGATTCTGCGCGGTTACATTATTGCGCGTGGGATTAGCTGGGAGGTCTCTCGGGTATTCCTACCCAGTCACGCCATCGACGACCTTCGGATTGGACAGCAGACGTTCAAGGCTGCCGAGGCCAACGACGAGATTCGCGCCGCGACGACCTTCGCGTTCACGTATCTCATCGTCCTCGCGCTGTCGCTGTTCGTACTGCTGGCAGTCCTCCCATCGAACTTCACACTCGCAGATGCGGTCTTCGAAGTAGCGACTGCACAGGGTACTGTCGGGCTCTCTTCAGGGATTACCGGTCCGGGGATGCCCGTCATCGCAGAACTACTGTTCATCGTACAGATGTGGATGGGGCGGCTCGAAATCATCCCCGTCCTCGTCCTGATTAACAGTATCTTCCGGAGCTAGCCCGTATGACTCACCATAGACGACCCAGCACTCCGGTACTCGATGTCCCAGGGCCGCCAGCAGACGACCTCTCCTGAGCGTATTGAATCCGACCATCACCACGATTCCAACTAATGTACGTAATCATCATCGGCGCAGGCCGTACCGGAAGTACCGTCATCGACCTCGCAACCCAGGACGACCACGAGGTCGTCGTAATCGAACGCGACACCGAACTAGCTGAGGAGGTGAGTGCGACTTACGACTGCATGGTCATCAACGCGGATGGGGCGTCGAAAGATATCCTGCTTGAAGCTGGAATCGAGGAGGCTGACGCGCTCATTTCGACGACTGAGAGCGATTCAGTGAACCTCATGATTACCATGTTCGGCAAGCAGTATGGGGTCGAGACGCTCGTGAGCTCAATCAACGATCCCGCCCACATGGAACTGTTCGAAGATCTGGGGGTGACAATCGTTGAGAGTCCGCATCGGCTTAACGGCCAATATCTCTACCGAGCTGTCCAACACCCCGCAATTCGTGACTTCATGCCGATTGCTGGTGACGCCGAAATCTTCGAAGCGACAGTCGATGAGGACGCTCCAATCGGTGGCCTCAGCTTGATCGACGCTGATAGGGAAGATCTGCTGCCCGAAGAGACGATAATCGTGGCCATCGTCCGCGACGACGACCTCATCATTCCGGAGGGCGAGACTGAAATCCGGGCCGGTGACGTTGTCACGATTTTTGCTAGAGACGGAGCGACTAACCAGATTACAGACGCCTTCACGACCTCATGACGCCGTCCGACGACACCGATCTATCAGACGTTCGGGTTGCCGTCTCACGCCCGTCTTCCAGCTCGGGAACGGATCCGTATCTCAGGGACGGACCGCGTATTCAAACACCAGACCCGATCGTAGTCGTGCCGGTTACCGACGAGTTGCTTGATACGCATACAGGACTCAACGTCAGGCGGTTCCTCCAGACGGCGGTTGCGATTGCGGCGGACAACGATGGTCGAGTACTGTTGCTCGGAATCGAGACGGTTCCGAACGAAGCAGCACTCGAAACCGTTCGCCGGTCCGTGAATACGGAGCAACCAATCGACGATGAGACGACGACCGCTGTCAAAACCGTCAGGGAACGGCAAACGCAGTTAGCGGAGGTTGCGAACGTGGCACGGGGACTTTCCCCGGGTGTTCGAATCAGTGCAGCTGTTCGGATTGTCCTAGATGTCACCGAAGGCATCATGGATGTTCTCGGCGAGGAGGATGAAACAGCCGTCTTGTTATTACGCGGAACCGGCCTCGACGAGGGCTGGTTACTGCAGCGAAGTACGATTGAGAGGATTCTAGCTGACGCTGAGTGTGACGTCTTCGTCGAAAATCTGGGGGTACGAGGCGGCGAAAATGCGTTGTATGTCCCGGACGTTGCGGAGCATACTGTTGCTTCGCTTGCCGAATCGGACGTGGGGACGATCGATTCGATATTGGTGCCTGTTGGTGCGGGTCCACACGCGGCTCTTGCTACAGAAGCAGCGCGCGCAATAGCACGTTATACCGATGCATCGGTTACTGTGCTTCACGTCATCTCGCCGGATGCATCTGTGGAGGTACGGGCTGAGAGTGAGGATCTGCTGGAGTTCGCTGACTACGTTCTCGGTTCGCGTGTGCGCACCGAAACGGTGCTCAGAGAAGCATCCAATACTACCGATACGATCGTCCAAGAAGCGAAAAAGCACGATTTCGTGGCCATTGGGGCTCCAGAGAAGAAATCCCGACTGGAGCAGTTAGTGTTCCAATCGGCACGGGAAACAATTTCAGATCTCAGTGAAGCGACGATTCTCATGGCACATGACTCTGATCAGACGATGCGTTCGCTCTACTACCGGTGGAAACGCGGCATCGAAGCTATTGACAACGAGAATGAGCCTAACAACTGATGCTCTCCAACTTGGAACGTCGAATAATCAGCCACGATGAGAGTTGAGACGGACACGGTCGCACGCGACGTTGGCCGCATCGTGCAGGCAGTCTCACTGATGATGGTCGCCTCTATCCTCGTGGCAGCTGTCAACCGAGAGTTCTACACCATTCCCGCGTTCCTCGCCTCTGCCGTTATCACGGGTGGAATTGGAACCGGGTTGGCCCGACGCTACCGAGATGCAGCGCCGCCGGAGAAACGCGATGCGATGGTCACTGCGGCGAGCTCGTGGGCGCTCGTCGGTATTCTTGGCGGACTTCCGTTCCTCTTCATCGCGTGGACGATTCAGGTTGACCCGTTCCCTGTTTGGGCGAATACGCCGCCGATGGATTCGACGACGGCAATCTTTCTCCATCCGCTCGACGCCGTCTTCGAGAGCATGAGCGGCTTCACTGGGACGGGCCTGACGATGGCTGCCGTCGAAGAGAAACTGCCACGGTCGCTGCACTGGTGGCGGTCGCTCATCGAGTGGATTGGTGGCGTCGGTGTCATCGTCTTGACTGTCGCCATTCTCCGGCGAAATGGTGGCGGCGGATCGTATACACTGTACGAGAGCGAAGCGCGCTCGGAGAAGATCCATCCGAGTATCGTCACGACGGTCCAAGAGATTTGGAAGATTTTCGTCGGTCTCACCGTCGGTTCGATTCTCCTCTTCCTGCTCGCTGGAATGCCGCTTTGGGACGCTATCAACCACGGAATGACTGGTATTGCGACGGGCGGGTTCTCGGTGCATGCGGAGTCTATCGGGTACTACGACAGCCCGCTCATCGAGTACGCGACGGTCCCGATTATGGTCGCGGGCAGCATCGCGTTCCCGATTCACTACCTGTTGTTCAAGGGCGAGCTACGGAACTTCTACGCGGACCTCCAGACGCGGTGGGTGTTCCTCTGGTTTGCTGGTGGCTCACTCGCGCTAACTGGCATTCTGTACGCCAACGGCCAGTACGCGACGCTGGAGGAGACGTTCCGTGTGAGCCTGTTCCAGTTCGTGTCGGCGACGTCGAACACCGGCTTCGGGAGCGCAGCAGTCGGTGGCGGGACTGAACAGGTGTGGAGTGCTGGCGCGACGCTACTGACGTGTCTGGGGATGCTGACCGGCGGCGCGGCGGGGTCCACGACGAGCGGGCTCAAACTGATTCGCGTCGCCACGCTCATCAAGGGTACTGTCTGGCAGATTCAGGAAGTGTTCCGGCCGGACACGGCGATTCGATACCTCCGCATCGGTGAGCGCAAGCTCGGCGAGCAGCACGCCGAACGCGAATATACTGAGGCAACGGTCGTATTCGTTCTCTGGATTACGTTCTTGGCAATCGGCGTCGCTGTCCTCCTCCGCGTACTGTCTCCAGCCTACCCGTTGGAGTACGTCATCTTTGACGTGATGAGCGCGCAGAGCAACGTTGGGTTGGACTCCGGCATCACTGGGCCGGGAATGCCCGACACCGCGAAAGCGATGCTGATAATCAACATGTGGGTCGGCCGCTTGGAAATAATCCCTGTCGCAGTCCTTCTCGGGACGATATTCCGGCGGTTCAACCTCTACCAATAGGGGGTGGATACGCTCTGCCTGCTCCCTTCTATTCCAACACAAAGTTAGTCGTCTGTACTTACCGAACCGACGCATGACATCAAGGCGGATTTTAATCCGGTGATTCGGAGTGAAACAGCCGCTCAGTAAGGGCGCTGTACTTAGCGATTGATCTATCTCGGTGCAGCGAAGAACTGCTAGTAGAATCTCGATATAGGTCGGCCGCCTCCTCGGAGGGAGGTTCGAGGAGGGGGCGTTCCAAATACAGTAACTACTAGTATATCTGTAGCAGGCGAGGTATGCCGGAATTTCGCGGTTTCAGGACTATATTCCGGTATTTTGTGAGTCAAATATGGTTCTGTGTTTGCATTCTATGCACCGAAGTGCCGAGTAGAATAGCCGATGAGTAGAGCTGGCTTGGCGGATGGGGGTAGTGGAGAATTTCTGATAATATCGTGGTGTTAATTGTGGCGCGAAAGCCATTACAACAGCCTGTTCAATAAATCGGTGGAGACCTGACTTCTGGAGGGAAATTCATCACTCCCCGCTACTCACTTGTTGTGTTTCTCAGAAGTATTGCAACCATGCTCGGTTTGTAAATTTGGCGTATTTTCGTTTCTCACCGAGAAAACAACCTCGAAGAGTTCAGTGCCGCTGGCATAGGAACGTGGTGAACAGTTATCACGGGCGACGGGCAAAATCAGAATAAGAGATGCCAGTTTCCCTGCTTCAAGCCGCAGGAGTACTTCTCAGTGTAGCTGTGCTCGGCGTCACTACATGGAACTTGTATCTCAGTCACTACAAGGAGAAACGTTCTGGTGTCGAAGTCTTACCGCAGGAGAACGATCCGACAGCCGGCTTCGGCGGCGGCAGCCACTCCATCGACGACAGTGCTCGATGGACTGGTCACTTCCACATCAAAATCGCGAACACCGGAGAGAAAGGAGCATACGTCGCAATATTCGACCATAATCTCAAAGGATTCCGGAAGGACGGAGAACTGGTTGACTCCGCCGGTACCGAATTAGAGGTAGAAAACTACCGAACCAACTGGACAGGAAAGGAGCTTGAACCGCACTCCTCCGCACGGTACCGGGGAAGTGCAGCAATTGAACCGGAGAAAAACATCGGACCGTTCGTTAGGAACGATTACGCAGTAATCGAACACGTCCTGACGGTGGAAGATAACCAGGGTTCGTACACGGTCACGTACGAGAACGAACTGGAGTTATCTGGCCCTGACCAAGCCGTCGAGAACTGGCGGAAACACAATCAGAGGAATGCCTGAGTACAAGAACCAGCACTACGTCCCAAAACACTACCTTCAGGGTTGGGCCAAAGACGAAAAAATCAGCGTTTACCACATCGAGGACGGACAAATCCCTGTCAAAACCTCTATTAGCAACGTTTGTTCTGAGGACTATCTGTACGGCAACGCGACTCACGTCGAACAAGAGCTACAAAAAATCGAGGGACTACATCAAGAACCGTTAGAGGCACTTCGAAGCGGCAATTACCTAACTGAGATGAATCGCCGTGAAAGACTGCTTCTTCTCTCCTTCATAGGCACTCAAAGAACACGGCACAAACGGGTACGAGCAGATATTGATGCCGGTGACGGAATCCTTCGGGAGGGATTCAGAATCGACATGGAAGACGGAGTATACGATGATCGAATCGAATGGAAAGACCACATCGACAGCGTAGACGATAAGCAAGATTCGCTCGTTGATGCCGCTGCTCTTGGAATACATCTAAACATGATTCTTCAAGGTATATTCGGATTCCTCGTTTTTGGTGATCTGGATGGAGTAATGCTTCGAAACCCAGGTGGTGGAGAATTTCTATTCTCTGACACTCCAATTGTCTTGGATAACCCAGCGTTCAAGTCAAGCGGTGGTGCAGGACTGGTGGAGGGAGGACTGCAGATTTACTGCCCGATTGACCCCAAGCGAGTGCTTTTCCTGTACGATCCAAGAGTTTACTCTGTCGATTCGAACTATCGAGGGCAGGTCTTGTTGAAGTCCCGGGAAGCAGTAGATGAAGTGAACCTGATGCAGTTCCACAACGCCGAAAACATCGTGTTACATGACTCCTGCAGCGAAGATTACCTAGACAGTTTAGCTGAGAGAATGGACGAGTACAGGTCAAGGGAAGGTCATGTAGCAGAGATTGAGGTTGATGGAGAGATCGAAGAAGTTCCAAGCATTCCGTCCCATCAAGTCCCCGCGAAATCGCCGAATATTCCCGGATGTACTCGGCGAAATACCCGGTATGTAGAAGAACGTAAACGAACGCAGAAAAAGAAGATGGAGCAAGTAGTGGGCAGCATCTATAGAGATGCGTTTGGTGCTGCGGATGTAGCCGTCCTCTTGGCTATACGAAAGATGAACGAGTATGTTGGTTCTTCTGAGAAGGTGTAGTACTGACCTATGATAGTTTGTGTCTGGGTTTCATCACAGGCCATCACTGGTGTCCTTCGCGTCAGCTGACTGTTGCCGGCCACGAATCGCTATACGTAGGCTAGTTCTGGCGTGGTTGGTTGACCGGTCTGTGTACGAGTTTTGTTATGCAGTGTAACGAACGCGTCTTGGCCGAGACTTCACAAAAAACGGTCTACTGACTCTCACTCTTCCTCTCGTGCGGCCACCGCGCGATATAGCTACTCGGGAGTGTATTTCATCCCCCAGAGATCCTCGAAATACTCGAGTGTGTATTTCCCTCGACTGCCACCTTTGTACGAGTTGAACCGGTCGACGTAGTACATCACCTCAAGAAAACCTTCTTTCTCGTGATGGACGCCCTGCTCCATCCGGGGCAGAATCTCGTCAAGGAGGAGATCGACCTGCTCGCGCTTGACGATGAACTGATCGCGGAGCGGGGTGAGGAGCGTCCGTGTATTGCTGATACCCTGCACGCCCCAAATGTACTGATCGCTCCGGTTCTCATTAGCTTCGAGACTGGACACATGACAGTTCACGCCGCGAGTATCACAGTACGCACAGAGCGCCTCCATCAGGTGGTCACGATATGTTTCGGTGACCTCGATCTGCGGCTGAAGTCGATGGTCGACTCGATACTCACTATTCTGGTCTACTTTCACGCCAATCCATCCTTCTGCGTCGAGAGTTCCAGTCAACTGTTCGTGGGTGATCCGGAGCATTGGTGCAAGTTCAAAGCCGGTGCTGTACCGCTCACGGTCGGCAATTGCGATGCGGATACAGCCTTCACCGTCGAAGAAGCCAGTAAACCACGCATCGAAATCGTGGGTCTCGGGTGAACTATTTGACATCGCGCTGCGCCCATCGGCGGCGCAGATAAACTCTCCTTGTTACATATTGGCTTTCCAGAGGAGGTCAACTTACCTCCCCATTCTACACCTCGGTCGTGGCTGCGCGCGCAGCGAAGCGAGCACGGAGCGGTGGGTGGGGCGGCGGGGTCCGGGTCGGTCCGGCTCATAAGAAAAAAGAAGGCTGCGTCAGCTGGCTATGCTTCCCACCAGCGGCCACGCTCTGGGAAATGGATATCCGACCACCCAGTCAGCGCGATTGAGCACCGACCTTCGTACCAGTTCTTGGCCGCCGCTCTGAACCTGACTGTCTGCCCTTCGCGGACAACCGTCTGCCCGGATTTCTCCCAGCAGGTGAACTTGATTTTCCCGCTGTCATCCGCTATTAGCCCGACTTGCTGAATCGCGCTACTGCTCGGTTCCCAAAGGGTCTGCACAGTTCCTTGAACTGTCACCTCACCGACCGGGACGTCCGGCACGTCCGCGATGGGCACGATCGCCCCCGGCGCCGCCTTCAACTCCTCGAGGGTCTCCAGCACCGCCTTCGTGACGTCCCGCCCGCGCTGCACCTTCTCAGCCAGCTGCTTCGCGACGACCGCTCTCGACCAGCCGCCCTGCACTTCGTCGCTGATCCGCATCGCCTGCTCATTGACCTCCGCGAGTTCCTCTTGCGTCAGCTTCTCTCGGGGATCCGTACGCTCCGCCGGCGCCGGCTCGTCACGACCACACTGCTCGCTGACGACCTCACGCGTGCGCTGCTCGCGACCGTCCTGCGTTCCCAGCTCGGCCTGGGCACTGATGCGCTCCAGTTCGGCTTCCCGCGCCCGAATGCGCTCTTCCTGTTCGAGGGTGACACCGTGAATCCGCTCGTTGCTCGTGTCCGCGATCCCGTCCGGGTGGTTTGCATCCACCTTCGCCTGCGTCTCCTGCTCGACCGCCGCCTCGAACTCCGGCGTCTCGTCGACGACTGGGAAGCCGTCTTCATCGACCGCCTGACCGCCCGCTTTCTCGAATGCCTGTTCATCGACCGAAACGACCTTTCCGCTAGCGTTGTTACTGGACATTGGTATCTCTCCAAGGTACCACTGAAGGCGCTCACGCGCCGACACCGCGATGCTACCACATCGCGGTTTTCCGACGACAACGACCGACAGAACCATCTGCGCGCTCTCGCTCGCGCCTTCGCGAGCGCCCTACCGGGGCGCGAGCGAGAGCGCGCCTGCATGAGGTGGCCCCAACCAGCACCGCGCGCCGACCCGCCCGGAGCGAGCGACCAGCGGAGAAAGCGTGGGGGGTGAGCAGCCACGCCGCGCAACCCCTCGCGCTTTCCCGCTGGCGTCGAGGGCACATTCATTTTAGCCCGGCAGTCCGCCCGCTACTGCAGGCAGACCGCCCGGAATGGTCGGTCGCGAGCGACGCGGAGGGCGGAATGCGGCGAGCGGTGCGAGCCGTATCATACACACCGGCCAGCCGATAGAGGGTCTTGTCAGCTCAATAAACGGCCCCTGACTCGAAATTGCTCTTCCGCCTTGTGGCTACCAGAACGGCCACCAATCGTTCCGCGCCGCCGAGTACTCCGTTTCGGACGGGATACTCTCAGATACTTTCGCCGTCAACTCCCACATTTCGTCTTCGAGGTCCGTCAGCTCCGACCAGTCCGTTGTTTCGTCAGCCTCTATTTCGGAGGCCATCCAGCGGTAGTTCATCCCGATATCTCTGAGAGCGGACCAGATCGACTCGTCCACCCCAAGATATCGACCCTCAGCTGCATGTTGCTGGAGCTCGTCAGCTCGTGCTCTGAGAACCTCCACCGTGTCGTTCCCGGTCGAGTTCTCACTGAGAACCTCATTCGAGTATTCCTTCCTGGCTAAATCCGCTTGCACACCCGCATCCACGTACAACCGCTCGATCTCACGCCCCCGTTCCTTGTCGATTCTACTGTTGACCGTATACATCGAAATTAGGAACGAGCCGATCAAACTGACCGCGACCACGAGAATGTCTACCCACATAACCCCCCATTCCACCGACAACAGTTAGAGCATTACTGAAAGCGCTAGCAGCTGGAAAAGCGAGCGACCAGCGGATCGACATCCACTCCGCGTACACGGAGCGCCCGCTCGCTGGTGTCCCGGCGACACCACGGCGGAACCTTGCGGGTCTGTGCGCTATTCGTTGGGTTCCACCGCGTCCCCCTCAACGGGGTACCACTGGTGGTCGTCCCACTGGAACCGCACGGGCCGTGCCGTCGGCCTGACCGCGGTGTTCGTCGCCTGTTCGACCAGCGTCCGCGACGCGACGAGGTCGGCGTGCCCCTCGAAGCCACACGGACACCGCAGCGTCTCGCGATGTCGGCGCGTCCGCTCGCGTTCGCCACACTCCGGACACGTCTGGGAGGTCCACGCCTCGGAGAGTGAAGCCACCTCGATGCCGTACTCCTCACAGACGTTCGCGAGCTGGTCGAGACACTGTCGATGCGCCCAGAAGGTACGCGCTTTGAGGTTCGCCTCGACGGACCAGTACTCGCCGAGAACGCCGGTGAGATCGCCGTGGTAGATGGTTTCGACGCCGTCGTCGTGGAGTCGCTCGACCAGATCACGAAGGAGCGCGTTTACGGCGTGGTCGCGCCGGCGGGACCGCTTCCGATAGAGCCGCTGAATTCGATTGCTGGTCTCCTGTCCATCCGGCAGCTTCGCTTTAGCGTCGGCGATGCGCTCGGTGGTTTCGCGGAACTGCCGGAACGGCTCCTGGCCGCTGTACCAGTACTGGTTACCTGCCGACGTCGTACACGCCACGAGGACATTCGCGCCGATATCGAGCGCGGCGACGTCCGTCCCCGTCGGCGTCGCCTGCTCAGTCTCGGGCACCGTCACCGGTTGGTGGGCCCGATACGTCTCGTCGACGTCGTCGTAGGTGAGGTGGAGACGGCCCTGCTCGCCCTGCCAGTGTGGCTCCCCCCGGACAGCAACCCGGAGCCGTTCAAACCGATCGAAGCCGTACTCGTCTTTGAGCTGGCTGCCGATGGGAACTTCGAGCCGGGAGCGCTCGCCCCAAGAGGTCGTGTAGGTGTCGTTGCGGATGTAGGTCCGCAGGTCGCGCCCGTCGTCTCGGTTTCCCCAGTAGCCCGGCGGGCTGACCTCCTGGTCGGCCTCCTCGACCGTCTCGAAGAACGACCGCCAAGCGGCGTCGTTGACGCGGGTGATCTGCTGTGTCGTTGCTGACCCCAAGATGTCGACGTACTCGTCGTAGTAGTTCTCACAATCCCAGACGCTCTCGCCGGCGAAGAACTGCTGTCGGCGCGCATACGTCAACTGGTTCCAGAGGCTCGCTGACGCATCGAGGAGGCGTCGAAGGACGGTGTCGGCCCGCTCCGATTGCGGGACGACCTCGAAGGTGTTGGTTCGCCTCATTGCTCTGACTCGCCCCACATTCGCGGCACGTAACCGAGGTGTTCGATGTCGTCCGCGTAGTCCCGAAGAAGCCCGATCAGGACGATTTCCGCAACACCGTTCTCGGCCTGTTCGACTAGCCACTCCTCCAGTTCAGCTTCGGCCTGCTTGATCTCGTCCAATTCAACCGACATCGGTCATCGCGCCTCCGGCTTCGGATTCACCTGTCGCTGTTGGTGGTATAGCATCTGGAATCACCTGTGTTGTGCAGGCATGACCGACTGCGCCTGCACCCTTTGCAGGCGCTCAAAAACACCTCTCTTGGGCCGTGATGTCAAATCACTCCAGAATAATCATCTAGCCTATCTTTGAGGATTTTATCACAAACGACTAGACTAATGAATGTCGTGGAGATGAAAACAAGAATCTCTGGGAAAACGAGATTGTGTTCAAATTCTAAGAAGAGCCTGCGGATGCTCTCGGCATAGAGAATAAGCCAGATTACGAAAATGGCTCTTACTCCATTTGTATAGTCATCATACGTTGGGTCCTGATCAATAAGCAAATAGAGAAATGCCGAGAGGAATGTTACAATAAGTCCTCCCACGAACACTTTCGTTTCGTATTCGAGAATGAGTAGATAGGTGACGTTGGCCACCGGCAGAAAGGCAAAGACCGGTGTATCGTCATTAATAATCTGAAGTGCATCTCGAAGATACGACATTATGTGTTAGAGCGTTTCCGGATCGAATTTGAATACAAGATCACGTTCTTCTTCTTCAAGGCTGTAATCCAGGTTCTCGTGATTATCCCTAAAATATCGGCAGGTCTCTCTAACAGTGGGATGTGTACTGGGCCCAGTACCTCGAATTTGCATGTACTCGAAGTCCCAAGTATACTCATCGATGTGTCGAGACTTCTGGAGGGCATCGTCGTAGACTTGTTCGTACGGTTCCAGTTCGTCATCTGTGTAATAGGCCCCTTGTTGGTCGCTTTTTACAAATACGACGAAAGGGGCCGCTCGGACAGTCTGGATGAAGGCATCACGATAATCGTCTTCTGTGTCCGAACCGTTGAGAACACGCTCTCGGTATTTTTCTTGGAACAGGCCGTTAAAGTCGAAGAATCCTGCTGAGCAGAATGAAGCAGCGTTTAAAGCTTCATCACCATATTTAGTCATCTCTGCCTTCCGCTCGCGGACGTCTAAGAGTGAGAGATTGTCGTAGGTCTCGGCATAGCGTAATAGCGCAGCGTCTTTGATCATTTCCACGAAGCGGGTAGGAACCTTTCGTTCGTAGAACTCCTCGAGTGAGTCCATATATTCTTCACCCCCTCCGTGATATGCCGCGATAAGTGGATGTGACTCCGGCGGCGATAGTCCACCCGTCTGTTCTTTACCATCTCGGATGGCAGCCTTGGCGTCGGATTGACGCGCCGCACCTGCGTTTTTGGGATCAATGAACAGGACTTCTCGCTCGTTTACTGTATCGATTTCAAAAATCCGACCGTCGTCTAGTGCTGCGATAGCGACGACATCATACTGCGATTGATCCGGAAGATCTTCCGGCCTTTCTGGCGATTGATCCGCGTCAAGTGTTTCTCCAGTTGAGTACTTGTACGGAGAGTCGTCATCGGCTATTGGGGATTGGTCCTCATCTCCATTCTCTGTGTCATTACTGTTATCGCTACCTGAGAAGAGATTCTCCAGAAAATTGTCCCAGCTGCACATTCAGATTAGTCCGATTCGTGGAGATATTCTCGAATTTGAGAGATATCGTCGCGAACGAAGTCGGTAGATCCGTGCCCGATATATCCAATATCCTCTGCTTTGATCGGTTCTCCGTCAGTGGCTAAAACTCGCTCTCCCTCGGAATCGACGACGAACCCTTCGTCATCAACACCTCTATTGAGTGCATCAAGGACGTATTCGCGCCTTTCTTCCTCAAAGACGATTTCTTGTGGCATTTTGACCCCTTTTTCGGCTTGTGAACGCAGTGGGAACGAGATGGGAATCTGCTCCCTGATTCTCCTTGCTAAGCAATTCAGCCTTCCCGGGTTAAAGTTATAACGATTGTATTTTGACACATCTCTGGTCGCGAGCGACGCGGAGGGCGGCAGCGGCGAGCGGGGCGGGCCGTCACGTACGCCCCTGTTCAGCCGGCTACGTCGCTCGGTGGGCTTTCCACTGTCCTGGTGGACTCAGAAAGGGCGAGGCCGTCTCGGCCGTCCCCCGACCCCGCAAGCACCGCAGGCACGAGGCGCGCAGCGGCGGTCGCGGGACGTCGAGCGGCCGAGGGCTTTCAGGAAGGAACTAGGTACTCAGAACGGGGACCGCTACTCTTCAGGGGTTCCAGAATGAGCCTCGACGAGGACGTCCACACCCTCTGGTGACACATCGAGCCGGATTCCTTCGACGGTGAACTGGACAGTGATATCCCCATCAGACGAAGCCACCAATTGTTCGAGCGCCCCGACATCGATGTACTCCTGAAGCTGATAGGAATCATCCTCGAGTCCACACGCCTCCAGTGTCTCGACGATCTCGAGGAGGAGATCATTTGGCCCGCCCGAACGGCCGGTTGATGGAGAATGCATCTGAACGCTTGTGACTAAGGATACCAGTCGTATAAAATGCGTGAAGTCAACCACAGAAGCTTATCGCTTTGCTAATTGACTTATCGCGTTCGGGATAGCGTCGGCGCAACCACAAGCGATTATGCGCTTTGACGCCGACTGGATGTCTCGCGCCGATGACCGTATTCTAGAGCATCTCGCTGAAGCCGGTCCCGATACCCCGAAGGAGATGGCGGACAGCGATCGGGTTCGCTTCTCCCGTCAACACATCAATGCCCGCTGCAAGACGCTGGTCGAATACGGCCTCCTCGTCCACCTCGGCAACGGCGTCTACGATATCACGCGAACGGGAGAGCAGTATCTCGCCGGCGACGTTGACGCCCGTGACCTCGACCCCGAGTAGCGTCAGCTGTCGCCGGCGACCAGGTCCTCGATGAACCGGAACCCGTTCACGTACGTCACCGAGTCCCCGTAGCCCTCACTCGCGAGCACGGTTTCAGCGCCTTCGCCGGCCGCGATATCCGTCGTGTAGATGTACACCTCGGTCGCCTTCCCCGCGTTGAGATGCTGGGCAGCGAGGGCGGCGAGGGCGGCGTCCGCACGCTCGACCTCGTCGGCGGGTCGGTCATCGGCGTTCGCGATGTACCGCTGGACCCCGTCCATCACCCGCGAGACGACAGGCTCGGAGAACTCCAGCGGCGCCGCAACCGTCGCCCAGCCCTCGTCGATCGCGGCGTCGACAGGTGGCGCTTCAACGTCGGGGTCCTCGATGGTCAACTCCTCGTACACCCGTTCGGGCAGGACGAAGGTGATGTCGTTCCGGCGAGCGAATCGGCGAACAGCCTGGTAGCGGCTGTTCGAGGGCTGTCCCATCGCGACGAACAGGCCGGTGTCGGCGATGTGGAGCCGGCTCACGCGTCGTCAGCGCCGTCGTCGTCGATATCCAACTCGTCGAGTCCTGCCCCTGCCTCCTCGATGTCGTAGTGCTCGTGGGCGACGGGGCGTAGCGCCTGCAGGATCATCTCCGCAGCTAGCGGCGAGATGTCCAGATCCTCGGCCATCAGCCGGTGGGTCACCTCGCCGCGTTCGCGGGCGACCGAGTAGGTGAGCGCCGTTGCGAGGCCGGCGACGCCGTGGCGGTCGATGTAGGTATCGATGTCGGCGTCCGTCTCGCGGCGGCCGACGGCGTCGATGAGCGACGGCGTGATCGTGTACTCGCGGTCGCCCGCAGCCGTCGTCACGGTCAGGTCGATCTCTCGGGCTGCGTACCGGCGCGGCTGCTCGTCGTCGGTGACGTCGACGACGCCGGCGTCGACGAGCCGGTTGACGTAGCTGTAAGCGGTTCCCTGTGCGAGCTCGAGGTCGTCCATTACGTCCTGGACGGTCGCTTCCCTCTCCCGGGCGAGGTACGCGTACAGCTGGGCGAGCTGTGGCTCCTCGAGGAGATCGGCGACCGAGAGGAAGTCCTGGACGATGTCGCCGTCGGCGCGGTTTGAGGTGCGTGACACGATTCGTTCTTGATTACAGTTTACAGCGAAACAGTAAAAAGTGTTTGGGTCACTCAGCCGGCGTCGCGACGAGATGCTCCTCGAGTTCGCGCGTCCAGTACGTCGCGAGCCCGCCCGGACTACAGCGGGCGCACAGCTGTACCGGGCCTTCTAGATGCCCGAGTTCGACCCGGAACCGCGTGAGCGCTGCGAGCGTGTCGACGACCAGTCCACAACCGTCACAGGCAACGTGATCGCGCTCGTCGGGATCCGGCTCCGTCTGAATGGCGCAGTCCACACAGATCGGGTGGGTGACCCGCTCGTCCTGCCCCCAGGTGTGGGCCTCGCCAGTCTCGGTACCGGGCGGCGCGTCGCAAAACGCACAGCCGACAAGGGTCTGCTGCATCACTCGCCCTCCGTGTCGGCGTCACGGCCGACCGTCCAGCCGCGATGGAAGACGGCCAGCTGCGTCGATGAGTCGAACGTGGTGCCGCTTGGCTCGTGAACCAGAACTTGGTCCTCGGGAACCGGAGTGACGACGTCCGCGTCGACGAGGTCGTTGATCAGGTTCTGGGCCGTCCTGTCGTCGACGTCCGCCGTGTCGCCGCCGGCGACGTCGCGGTCTTGGGCGAGCAGTTCTTTCTCGAACTGTTCGGAGTCGCGACTCGTGTCGTCGTGCGGATCGGGACCAGGCATGGTGAGTCACGCAGCGCACACTGTCGCGCGCTGCACGCCTCCCGGCGCCGACAAACAGTCAGGGCGGACAGCGTCAGTCCGGTCGCGGGTCGTGATAGCCGATGACGGCGACGTCGTCGATGAACAGGACGCCCTTCATGAAGTCGAGCTTGGTCAGGCTGTGCTGGTAGAGGTTATGCCGACCAAGGTAGTTCACCGGCACCACCAGACAGCCGAACTCGATTTTCGGACGGCCGTCCTTCTGGGTGCGGTACCCCTTCTGGAACTTGAGGAGATCGTCGCTGACGTTCTTCCGTTCGCTCTTCTCGACCTCGATGGCGATGCGGGCGTCGGCGTCGTAGAGATCGACGCTGTAGTTGAACCCCTGATGCGACCAGAGCTTGCAGTTCGGGTTGTAGCCGCCGGCGGCGTCCCCTTCGTACTCGTACTGCGAGAGCTCGTCGGCGATCGCGGCATCGAAGCCGCCGACCTCCGTGTGTTTCGTCGAGCCGTCGAAGATGCTTGATGGGACGGCCTCGACGGCTTCCCGAATCGACGCCAACGAATCATCCGGAAATACCTCGGACGAGGTTTGGGTACGGCGCTCGCTCAGTTTTGTGACCTCCTCGACGACGACCATACTCGCTCTCGACGAACAGTGGCCCGATAAAACCCGTCGCGACGGCCGTTCGGGCCCACCGGTCGCCAGGATACACTCACTCGAGGAGTCGGGCGGTGGGTGGGGGCAAGGGAGTGGATCTAACCCCTGCGTTAACCAACATCGTGTCGATATCGGCCGAAGATGTTGGTTAAGCCTAACCGCTACGGCGTTCGGAGCTCTCGAACTGGCTTCACGACGAAGGTGTCTGGCTCGCTGGTTGCTCCTTCACCTGATCGCTCCGCCGACGTCGAGGGCAACTGCGTGAGCTGAGTGATGAGCTCGTCGCGAACGGTTCGTCGAGGGACGGTGGTCTCGTGCCAGCCCAGTCGGTCGTCGAAGTGCCGTTTCTGGAACTGCTCGCCGACTTCGTCGGCGGCGACGTACTGCGTCCGCGTCGACCGCCCGACCTGCCGGGAGATGAAGACGGCGCCCACGGCCTCGTGCGTGAGTTCGACGAGGGCACACTCCACAAGGGCGACGACCGACGCGTGATCCCGTTCGGTCGGAACCGCCATCTCGAGGTCCGCCCACGGCGCCTCATCGTCGGGGGTAGTTCCTGCGTGATCCGCTGCTCGTGTCTTCCTGCGTTGTTCCGAAGCCATCGTCTATCGGGGGCACGTGATGCGCCCCGCCACCCCTCGCGGGGACGACAGACACCACCGAAACGCCCCCCGTCAACCTATGCGTTAATTCTGACACTTCCGTAGTTCCGCTACCCCTGTGACGGCCCCTCGGCCTGAGAGAGCCGGCGGCCTTCGCACACTGCATATCGCCTCTTTCTTTGGACGAAAACCGCGATATGCAAGGCGGAATAACGGACTCAAATTACAGAAGAACCTCGTCGGGCCGATTTGAGGGCATAGAAAGTACCTCGACGAGTCCCGGGATAATACTTCAACCTCAAAAATTGCTCGACGGCGGGGTAACGAAGGTGATTTCGGACGTATCTGGATACCCGGGAACCGCTACTTTACCTGTTGTATATCTCTCGAGGTTCTTCGGCTCGCCACCTCGAATCGTGAAATACTCCCTATTCCCTTCTATTCCGGCCGTGTTAGCCGCTGAAAATTGCTCGACGGGTGTTCAGAAGAACCTGATTCTAGTCCGCAGTATAATTTTCGACATTCTGAGGGGAGTGGCTCTGCTGAAACCCTCCCAACTCACACAACCGGTTTGCTGAATATAGGGGGTAAATGCAGAAAGCTGCCGATGTTTGTTTCACGCCTTCGATGAAGAATTGACCGTTAATTAGGTGTGCGAGCTTATCGATGTGATTCTATTTCGATGTGCGGGTTTCCATTCGCGTCTGAGATGATAGAACCGTCGAGGTGTCCGTGTCGAACTGGAGGGTCATGCCGAGGTTATGGTTTTGGAACAGTCCATTGAGTGGGTCTGTGCAATTGCGTTCACAACTTCTAATAGGATTTCAACAGAGCCGTCTCACTTAATTACGTAGAGTTCCGAACAGGCTTCAGCTCACGGCTCTATAAACTACTGAATCTCAGGAACACTCAAGTTGATCTGATCCGTGCCGTTCCATCCATGTCTCTAATCCTCGAAAAACAGGCGTGAGATCGTTCACCATCTCTGTTTCTTCGTATTCTACTCGTGGCGGAATTTCGTCGTACTGAGTACGTTCAAGAAACCCAACTTCGACAAGTTCATCGAGTCGTCGAGAGAGTGTATTCGGCGAAAGTTCGAGCGAATCTTGGAGTTCGCCGAAACGGATCGACTGCTTGTCTGTGGTGACAATCTCGTTGAGGATTTCTAAGGTATGTGCCTTCCCCAGAAGTGAGAAGAGCGTACTCTCATCAACCCCTTCACCCCGTTTTGACTCTTGACTTGCTTTGCTCTCGCTCATAGCACCACTACGAAATTCGTAGTAATAGACGTTCCGGAGCGAAGTATCCTCAGTTGAGGATACTATAAGAGGAGCGATCCACGTATTTCAGGTTTCAATTGAGACGAGTATGGATTGATAAGTTGATCCCCCTCACTTCCACTCTCGGTAGTAGCAACCAGACTACTAACTTGGTAGCTTTTCACGTACCCACTCATAGGGGGGACTATCGATGAAAATCGGAATGATTGGCGCAGGAGATATCGGAAGTACAGCTGCCCAACATTTTGCTGATGCAGGCCATGAGGTTATGATCAGTAATTCTCGGGGACCAGAAACACTCACGGACCTCGTTGACGAGCTCGGAAACAACGCTCATGCGGGGACCGTCTCTGAAGCAGCCGATTTCGGCGAGGTCGTCATGGAGGCAATTCCGTTCAATGCATACGAATCCCTCCCTGCGGACACCCTCAGTGATAAGATCGTTATCAGTGCATCAAATTACTACCCGATGCGGGATGGATTTATCGACATCGGAGAGACACATACGGACCTCATTGCAGATCATCTCGAAGATTCTAGAGTCGTTAAGGCATTCAATGCTACATATTGGAAGACCCTCCGGGACGGTCAACGGTCAGATGCCGATCCAGATGATCGTCTTGCGATATTTATCGCTGGGGATGATGATGAGGCGAAAAGTGTAGTTTCGAATCTTATCGAAGATATTGGATTCACTCCTGTGGATACAGGTCCACTAACTGAGGGGGGTCGTTTCATACAACCGGGGTCGCCGATCTATACCGCCTCATTGAGTGCGAGCGAGGCACGGACACGGTTAGCGGCACTCAAAACGACCGTGGCTGCATATGAACTTGGCTATTACGACACTTCGCGGGAAGTCACGATCCAAGAATTAGTCGATGAACTGGATATGAATGAAGAAACGATTTCAGAACATCTTCAGCAGGGGACGGAGCAATTCATTAGTCAATATCTTGATTGAGAACACCAGTTGCAGCTACCAACAGCCAGTGAATATCCAGATATAACGGATATAAAATATATGGGTGGTTGATCAGGTAACGCCTTCACCTGTACTTAGCGATTCAACGCGATGGTCGATCCGCTCTCTTATCAGCAGGGTCGCCAAACCAATCACTATCTAATACTTCCACAGATTCGGGGGAGTCTATGCTTCAGAATTGCTCAGCAGGACCGGCGGATTCCTCCTCGACCTGCTCGTACATCTCATCCGGGAACGGGAGGCTGCCCCAGATAGAGTAGGGACATTGGTCCTGGCCGATACAGTAGCGCTGTAGATCGTCGTTATCGCAGTTCATCGGCAACGGGGTGTCGCCGTCGATCGTGTTCGAGAACTCGTAACGGACCTGGTACTCGGTTTCCTGCTCGTCGTACCACGGCCACCGAGAGAAGACGTCCTTGAGATCCGTGACGATTTCGTCGAGGCTGCTGTCTTGGTACTGCGGCAGCCACATCACCATCCGCGCGAAGTTGTAGAGGTCCTTCCGCACCGGCTTCTTCTCGTGGAGCCGTTCCTCCATATTCGCCATACAGGGGAGTTCGAAGAGGTCTTCGATCTCTCGCACCTCGATCTGTTCGGCGCCGGTTCCAGCTCGCCCGATTCGGTACGTATTGACGCGTCCGTCGCGGTCGATCGTGACTGCCGAGTGAGACTCGTGGTCAGCCAGCGTCTTCGCGAGACTGCTCGGACTCGAGATCCAGTCCGTTACAGAGGATTCCCAGTCGTCCTCGGCATCGTACGCCGTAACAGCTCGATAGAGCTCTTTCGCCGTGTGGAACTCACCCTTTTGCGCCACGTCGTCGGGCGCGTCACTCAGGGCCCGCCGGAGGACGCGAATCGTCCGTTCCCCACGGTCCCAGTTCCGCCAGATTCGCTCGTGATGGCCGGTCTCAAGGAAGCGATCGATCCGCTCCGTAATCGCAGACTCGTTCGTGGTCAGCCACGTCAGCTGGTCGTCGGAAAGCCCGTCTTCTTGCACCCGCAGGAGCTTCTTGAACGCCCGCTCTGCGTAGTTCCGATACTTGCTGTCGAAATCACCGACCGGGACGTACAGCTTGTTGTCTTTCACTCGCGTCAGTATCTCCCCGCCATCGTCACTCCTCGTCGACGCCTCGTCCTCCCGAACAAGGCATTTGCGTGACGCCGCAGCCATCGGGATTTCGAGATAGAGGCCATCCCCGAACTCCGGCATCTCCGTGATGCCTGTACAGACCCGACCCGGATGCGGGCCATCCTCACCTGGCTCCTTGCTGTACAGTACGTCGGCGATGTCCTGCTGGAGCGACCCATCGCCGTGGGCGCGGATGAGGGAGGCGAGATTATTGACGTACAGCTCCCGGATATCGTAGAGCACCTGAATGTTCCGGGGCGACGCGTGCTCAAACTTCGGGTGCTCTTTCACACAGGTCGCACTCAATGTCGCGAGCACGGCAAGCGTCCCCGGCTCGTCGACGAACGGCTCCTCGGCGGCATCGGCACGAACCTGCTCTTTGAACGCCGCCGTCCCGAACCGCTCGACGTCGTTCACGAGGTCCTCGGGTTGGTCCTCGCCGTCGACGACGTATCGATTGTAGCCACGCGTAAACAGCTGGTTGATGCGGGTCTCACCGTACTCCAGCGGGAGTGACGCAACTCGATACGCCATGTCCTCGTCGTCGGTGGGCGTACTCGGACTCATTCGTCGATCACCTCGGGTGTCGCCGACCGAACGTCGAACGCTGGGCTCTCGATTGGTTGAACGATGCTACAGACGTCGGCGTGCAGCGAGTAGGGCAAGCGGGCGACCCGCCGGCGGTCAGCGGTCACGATGGGGTCGATCGGGATGTCGTACGTCTCGAGGAGAAGGTCGTTCAACACCTCGCGACTCTGCTCGTCGTATCGGTGCGCCGGATCGGTATCCAGTAGGTAGACGTGGACACCCTGCCCGCTGTAGACGACCATCGTTTCCTCGGCGTCGAAATCGTCCTCGAAGATATCCCTCAGCTCGAACCCGTACTCGATGGCGCGGTCGACATCTTCGAAGGCGTACGGATACCCCTCGGGAGCGGCGTCGAGGATGCCCGCAGCGTCGAGGAGCGCATCGTCGTCCCGATCGTCGACATCCGCTGAGACCATCTCGTCCGCTCGGGCCCGGGCGATCTCTTTCGCGTCGATGTCGACGAGGAGGACCCAGGGTCGTTCCCAGTGATCCAGCGCGTAGTAGACGGCGTCGGGACGTGGGTCCGGTTGTTCCAGCACCTCCGGATCAGCAAGCGCGAACTTGCTCCGCCCCAGCGGGTCGTTGCGAGCGGGGTGTCGAATGAAGTCGACGACGTCCTCGAAGTCGTTGAACTCGGATGTCGTTCGGTCCCCCGACGGATCTGTCTGCCACGTATCCCGCCGGATGAAGTCCCTGGCCGGCACCTCGTCTTTGCGAACCGGGTGGGACTCGCGGAAGGCGATGGCGTACTGTTTCGGACCGGTCGCCGTGATGAATTCCGGCAGGTCGTCCAGATAGCGGGGGAACTCCTCGGCGTAGTAGGCGTAAATCTCCTCGCGGGTCGCCTGTCGCCAGGTCATTGGTTGAGTTCTTGGTCGAGATTTTTGAAGCCTCGAACGGTGGTCAGGCCCCCAGCATCGAACTCGTCGACGGCGTCTCTGATGGTCGCGAACGACCGTGCCGCCCGCCCGCTGACCCGCTCGCCGATCCGATCGGCGTCGGCAAGGCTATCCAGGACGTCGAGCGCCGTCTCGCGATTGTTGAAGGCCCAGATTGCGTCGGCGTCCACCGCGCTGAGTTTGTCGTAATCCTCGACCGGGGCGTGCCGGTTGTTACTCGCGAGCTCTGCTTCGCCGGCCCAGACAAGCTCGCCGTCCTCGTCGAAGCCGGCCACGTCCAGTACCGTGCCGTCTTCGGTTTCGTAGTACGGCTCCACGCGACCGACGTCGTCACGCTGCTGGAGCCACAGCTCGAGGAGCCGGACGCCAACCTTGTGTGGCGTTTTCTCGCCGAGATCCCCCGCTCCTGGCCCCGCCTTCAATTCTTTCCCGAGGAGGTCTCGACCGTCCGGGAGGACGGTGTAGTACTTGCGCCCCGCCGCGGAGTCCGCTTCCAGGAGGTCCTGCTCCGTGAGCCGCTCCACATGGAGGTCGTCGTATTCGTCCCGGAGCTGGCTCATCCTGTCCAGTAGCGTGTACTCGTCGTCCTCTCTGTTCATCACGTCGAGGACCCGATTCAGGAACCGAACGTCGTCACGGCTGAGTTCGCGTTGTCGGAGTTCGTCATCGGGGACGGGCACGCTGCTTTCCTGGACGGGCGTTGCCCCGTTCCCCGGCTGCGTTGCTTGGTCACCAGCTGGTTCCTCGTCCGTCTCGGTGGCCTGCCCGAACAGGGGGCTCATCTCTGACTCGTCCGCATCTGGGTCGCTGTCCGTCTCGGACTGGGTGGTCGACGTCGATGTGTCCTCGGTCGTCGATTCGCTGATGAACGCGGATTGCGTCGGGTCGGTCGCTGCATCGCCGTCGGCACCCGAGCCCGTCGTCTCGGTCCCCGTACTCCCCCAGCCAGTCTCTTCCGGAGCAGTGCGCGACTCAGTCGGCTCTGTTAGCCCGTGCTGGGCCTGTGTCCGCTCGACCATCCGTGGTCGGGACACGGACTCGAAATGGTCTTCCTGGGGCTCTGTGAGCGGCTGGTCGCTTTCTGGATGCCCCGGCGCAATCGGGAGCGGCTTCAGCGAAAACGGCGGTGGACCAGTCTCCCCGAAGGATGGGCTCGGGAGCTGCGCAATCCACTCGCCGCTCGGAAGCGTGTTGATCCGGTTGCGGAGTTCGGTCGGGCTGAGGTCCTCGTGGGCAAGCGATTCCGCAAGATCGCGCTCGATCGAGATGTTGCCGATGAGCTTCGTCTTGATGTTGTTCAGCACCTCGTCGTAGGCCCGCTCGTTCCGGTTCCGCACCTGTTCGGGGAACTGCATCACGAGCCCCATACTTAGGCCGAACGACCGGCCCTGCGGCAGTAGCTGCTCGGAGACGAGCTTCGTCGACGCCACCGGCGCCGCCTCCTCGATGATGAGGTTCGTGAGCTTCTCGTAGTCGGTCTGACCGTCGCGACGGCGAACCTGCACGGCGTCCCAGAGGTTGCTCAACAGCAGGAGTGTGATCGCTCGCTGTGCCTCCGGCCGGAGGTCGCCCAGGTCGAAGATGATGGTGGCGTCTTCATCGAGGAACTCGCGGAAGTCGAAGCGGTTGTCGACGTATTCGCCGGCGTCGTTCTGTTCGGGGACGTGGCTGAAGATCCGCCGGAGATGCGCGTCCTCTTTGAGCTTGTCGAGACGGTTCCCGACCGCGTCCATCGACACCTGGAACTGGTGGTTGTCCTTCGCGAAGTGGCGCGTCAGCGATTCCTCGATGTTCTGGTTGTCCGCCGAGACCGGGGGAATCGTCTGGTCGCGCTGCATCCGGAGCGCGGCGGCGAAGAGGTCGTCCAGCCCGAACACGTCGCTCCCATACTCCTCGTCGAACAGCGCCTTGATCAGGTAGCTGAGGATCTCGTTCGCGACGAACGCCTGCCCGTACTGCTCGCGGCCCATAATCATCCGGAGGATGTCGTGGAAATGGTCGACCTTGTCCTGAATCGCGTCCTCACGGTTGCGACCAGCCTCGAGCGCGGGCCGGATGTCGAAGAAGGAGAACGCGGGGATTGTCTCCGGGACGCGGAAGTGGTAGACGTCGTCGAGGCCACCGAACCGCTCGTAGTGACAGCGCAGGTAGTTCTCACACATTCCGTCCCCTTTCGGGTCGACAAGGACGACGGGGCCACCAGTCGTCTCACGGAGCGAGAGCGCATCGTTGATGATGGCCTTCGACTTCCCGCCACCAGTCGACGCGAACCGCCCGTAATGCGTCGGCAACAGGTCCGGCGGGATCCGGATGGGGTCCGGCCGTGGCTCACCGTTTTCGTCGAGCGCGTAGCCGATGGCCATCCCGTCCTGGAACTGCTGGATCAGATCCGGGTTCGGCCACGGGAGCGGATTCCGACTCTGCTGTTCGGCCCTCGTTCCCCGCGTCCCTTCGACGGTCAACTGTTC
This sequence comes from Halobacterium hubeiense, assembly GCF_001488575.1. Taxonomy (NCBI): domain Archaea; kingdom Methanobacteriati; phylum Methanobacteriota; class Halobacteria; order Halobacteriales; family Halobacteriaceae; genus Halobacterium; species Halobacterium hubeiense. The sequence continues at coordinate 26,790 of NZ_LN831304.1, read as the reverse complement.
GGAGGAGGGGACGAGGACGAAGTTCGCGAGCTCCGTCCCGCTGAGGACCAGCTCGGGGCGTGTCTTCCCCCGGCCCGTCGTCAACTCGCGATTGAGGAGGCGCTGGAGAGCGGCCCGTGGCTTCTTCTCCTTCGTTTTCTCACGGAAGCCGCTGTCTCGGAGGCGTTGCCCCTCGACCTCGTAGAACGGTCCATCAAGTGGGTCGAACACGGGGAGGAGCGAGTCCATCCGGGCATCGAGGTCGTCGCGGGTGTCGTCGGTGGGGACGCCGACGGCCCGGATGTTGACCGTGAACGACCGTTTGGCGTTCTTCGCGTCGATGTACTCGATGCGCTTCTCGACGGCCTCGCTGAGCTGCCGGTCGTCCTGGTCGCTCCGTTGCTCCTCGACCTCGAGCAACGACCCGACGACTTCCTGGAAGAACGTATCCCGGCCGTCGACGAGGTCCTCTTTCCGTACCTCCGAGTCGGACTGCCAGCTAGCACGCCGTTGGAAGACGACTTGGAACGCGGTCGGCGCTGTCGCCTCCATCAAGTGGTCGATCAGCGACGCCAGCGCCGCGCCGGGCTCGTCGACGGACGAGAGATCTCCGTTCGTTTCCTCTGCCGTGAACGGCGTCAGCGAGGTCATCCAGTCCTGCTTCCGCGACGCGGCGCCACACCACCGGACACCGAGCGGCGAGATAGCGTCTTGTGCCGGGCGAGCCAGAATCGTTCCCGTCGGTGTCATCGTCGGCTTCTCGATGGCCCGTCGCTCTTCCTCGTCGTCTGGAAGTGCATCGGGCGGCGCTAGTTCCAGGGCTGTGTCCCCAACAGTCACGTGATGATCGGGGACGCTCGTGGCTGCTGTACCGCCGTCGACAACGGGGTCCGCTTCGGCTGGCTCGGAGTCCGCTGATTCCTCGTCGACGATGTCGTACTGTTCTGCCGGGCCAAACTCGTACTGCAGCCGCCCGGCCTCGTAGTGGTCGACGAATTCCTGCGGTGTGAACTCGACTGGCTGAATGAGCCGAGAGGCGACGTCGACGTCGACGCGCTCGATGTCGAACGTGCTTGGATAGATGGAGCGGAGACGCTTCTCAAGCGTATCGAGGTGCGCATCGGCCCCGTAGAAGAACTCTACCGGGTCGTCCGGGCCATCACTGATCGCGAGGAACTCGAATCGGGGTGGTGTCTCACTGTGGAGTGGGTTCAGCTTCGCCCCGAGGCCCGACGAGCCGGGCGTGGTCAGTTTGTGGAGGCTGTCGAGGACTCGGGGGATGCTCTCCGGGTCAAGCCGCTCGGATGTCGGCGTGACGCGCAGGTACTCAGCCATCGTTGGTGTCCTCCGTTGACCCGCCGTCTGGCTCAGCTTCGACGGCGTCTGATTCCTCGTTCAGTTCGCTCGTTTCGTTCGTTCCGTTCGTTGCTCGGTGTTCGAGCTCTTCCTGGAACTCCTGCATCTCGGTCTCGACGGCGTCGTCGCCGGCGCCGGGCAGCGAGGACCGGATCTGTGAGGTCGGGTCGAAGTCGATGACCTGCTTCTCCTTGGGCATCGCTTTGACCTGGATACCGCGCCACTCGCCGTCGACGCCCACGAGGGCCTCGGAGAAGCCGGCGTCCTCGTTGCCCGGCACGGCGTCCTGGACGAACCGCATCTGCGCGTAGTTCAGCCCGAACTCGTCGGCCCACTCCTCGTCCATCCCGTCGAGGCGGTGGAACTGCTTGACTGCACACTGATCCAGGATCGCCTCGGATTCGGCGTGCTCGAAGAACTCGTCGACCGTCTGCGTGACCAGCCGGATCGAGAGGTCGTGGTGGCGGTGGTGACGGAACACCGTTTCAAGAAACGCCAGGCTCGCGGCGTCCTGCATGATGTACCGCGCCTCGTCGATGTAGAACACGACCTCCTTCTCCGAGACTTTTGCCCGCTCGTAGACGAGCGAGATGAGCAACTGCATCGTCAGCGCCGTGCTGCTGTCGACGCTGCCCTCCTGCTGGGCGAGATCGAGGTAGATAACCTTCTCGTCCCGAATGTCGAAGTCGGACTCTTGGCCGAGGTTGGCGTGCCGACCGTCGTCCTCGAAGGGGCGGAGCTGGTCGAGTAGCCACGTCGCGTCTTCCTTGATCTTCCCCGCCTCCTCGTCGGACCGGACGACGAACTCCTCGGGGTCGTCAACCATGTCCTCGAAGACGTCCATCATATCCTGAATCGTCGGGCTCGGGTTGCCGTGCGTCGAGATGTCGTCGGTAATTCCGTTTCGCTTGTACGCCCGCTTGAGCCCGAGTTCGAGTGTCGTCCGGCGGTCGCCCAGCGAGATGCCGCGGAGGGCGAAGAAGTTCGTCAGGAAGCTCATCGCGTCGTCGAGCTTCTCGTTGAACGGGCTGGCGTCCTCGCCCATCGCCCGCTGGACGTGCTCGGGCGTCTCCCGAATCTCCAAGGGGTTCAGCCCGAGTGTCCCGCCGACAGTGATGCGTTTGGCATCGAGCGCTTCGGCGACGCCGGCCCAGTTATTCAGCGGCTCGAGGATGATGCCGATACGGTCCTTACTCTGCTCGATCGACCGGATGAAGTTCTGCTTCGAACTGAACGACTTCCCCGAACCCGTGTCGCCGACGGTGAACATCGCGTACCCGTTGTCCCGCGCGAACGGGTCGATGACCACGGGACTCTGGTTGTCCTTGTGAATCCCGAACTCGACGCCACCCTCCTCGAGAATCGTCGCGTTGTGCGGCGAGGACAGCAGCGCGCCGACGGCGCCGCCGAGCGCAATCGACGTCCGGCCGAACTCGTTGTCGCCGATGGGCGCGGCGGACTGGAGGGCGAGATCCTGCCGACAGATCGCTGTCTTCGGCGTGAGGTTCGCCGGATCGTCGCGGAGTGCGCTCTTGACCTTCTGGACGGCGTCGCGGAGGTTCTCCTTCTCGTCGGCTCGTACTGTGATGAACATCCCCTGGTCGAAGACGTTCGCGCCGTTCTCGACGGCCTTGTACGTCGCTGCGGCCTCGTTGGCGCGTTCCTGTAGGTAGGCACTCCGCACGCTCTGTTCGAGGTCAGCGTCCACCTGAAGGTCGTCAGCGATATCCTGCAGTTCGTTCCGCGCCCGTTCCTGGTTCTTCGGCGTAATGTGGGCCGTCAGGTCGAACTGCACGTCGGTCATCTCGAAGAGCTCGGAGAGGTAGCCGTCGTTGGGGTAGTCCGGGTAGTCAGCGATGTACAGCGTCGTCGTCCACTGCTCGCCGACCCGTGCCGCGCGCGTTTCCCACTCGATCGCCGCCGGCGCCGTCACCGTCTTGTGTGACTCGGCGATGTCGTCGAGAAGTTGGCGTTCGGCCGCGCCCTGTTCGATGGTCTCCTCGTCGAGCAAATCCGAGAACTCGACCTCTTCCTCATCGTCGTCGGTGTACCAGTCCCAGAGGAGTTTCCCGCCGATACCGACCAGTACCGCGAGCAGGATGTAGAGGGCCGCCCCTTCAGCTGAGGTCGGATTCGTGAGCCACTCTGTGAGCTGGCCGACGGCTCCGCTGCCCGTCTGGAGGACGAGGTTACGCATCGTGGGCATCCTCCCGGCGCGAATGGCCGATGATCGGTTGTTCTCGAACGACGCTCTCTGCGTCGTCGTACTCGTGTTCGCGGCCGTTCCAGAAGTCCATATTCAACACGAAAAGCTCGACCGTGCTGAGCCGCCGAGCGGACCAGCCTGAGGCCTGCTGGATGAACTCCGACCGCACGTCGTTGACCCGGCTATCCAGCTTTTCGAACATCTGTGCGCGGCGCTCGACGTCGGTGAGGTCCTCTCGGCGGGTCACGAACGGGTTGAAGAGGAACCCGATGACGGGGAACTGCGTCAGCTTCTCGGCCGGCGTCCCCTCGTCTCGGAAGCGGTCATAGACCTCCAGCGGGGTGACTTGGACGCCGATGTAGTACCGCACCTGCTGGATTCCACGGTCGCGCATCTCCTTCGGCCGCGTCTCTCGATACTCCTCGAGGAGTTCCCGGAAGATCGGATTTTCTTTGACGTCCTCGTCGTTCAGGCGGTCTTCGATGTTTTCCGTGATCTGTTCGACCGGGAACGAGCGGGTCGTCGCGTGGAGTTTGAGTTTCGAGTCCAGTTCCTTGTTGGCGAATTCCTCGCCGGCGTCCTGGAGCTGCGCCCAATCGTCGGACATCGCGAAGTCCATGTTCCCAGGGTCGATCTCGATGAACGCCTCCATCGTGCCGTCGGCGCGCTGGATCGCGCCTGCCCCCGGCCACGCCCGCTCGATATTCGTGAGGTCCTGCGTCCGCTCGTCGGGCTTGAACGGTGTGTAGTTCGCGAGCCCGCCCTCGTTCCGCTCTGTCTCGTTGGTGCTACTGTCGGCGTCCTCCGGGGCACTGAACGTGATCTGGGGGCGCTTGACGTAGCGATAGACGTCTTTCGTCCACGTCCACGCGTTGAGGTGGTCGGGCGAGACGTAGACGATCGCGACGCCGAACCCGAACCCACCTGCGACGAACGGGAGGGCGAGTGATTCGATGCCGGTGAGGCCAGCGATGAACAGGCCGACGATCGGGAAGGCGATCAGGACGCCGACGTCGCCTTCCTCGATGTTGAGGTAGGGGATGCGACTCTCCTCACCGAACTGGTCCATGATGCGCCGAGCGGCTGCGTCTTTGTCGATGGACATGTTTAGTGGATACCTCTATCAAAGTCCATTCCGCGTTCCTCACCCGATGTTTCCGACGTAGTGCCACCTGGGTCGTTCTCGGTGCGTCGGTACGAGGGCGTACTATCTCCACCCTCGCCATGACCACCGCGGGCCGCAGCTTTCTGTGCGACGGCATGGCCGGCTGCGGCTTTCGGTCCCCACCGAGCGGCGGTGGTCGCGACGCCCGCGCCCCCGGCATACGCACCGGCAGCTACGCCACCGATAAGGGCCGCTCCCTTGGTGGCACCGCCGAGAACTTTCGCCGTCAGCGGGGTTGCGTATTTGAACGTCTTCCAAGTGAGATAGACCGCGATAAGCGGTAGTGAGGACGCAACTAGGTACTTCAGAAACGCACTATTTGGCGTGAGCGCTCCCTGCGAATAGAGCAGATCGTATCCTTTGAACACGACTGCTGCTGGAAGGGGTAGAACCGCCAAAGGAACAAACCGCTTAGAGAATCCCATCGCGATGTCCGAAAGGACTGGAACGTTACCATAGGCGAGAGCGAAAGCTATCGGCATCCCGTAGACATACACGTAAAGTAACACCTCCCGAATGTAGTAGAGAGCCTCAAGTGCCCACATCGAGAGACCGCCAACCATTGCGAACACGAACGCAAGCCCGGGATTGGTTAGGGACTCTTTCAGGAAATTCAGCATCGCATCACCTAGGGTCTCTAGACTCGGCATCAACGCTATCGTGAACCCATCGACGATGTAGAGTCCAAGAATACTGACCCAGTACCAGCTGATGATGAGGAATACACCAACCCACGCAGTCTTCTTCGTCCGCCTTGCCTCGTACGCACTTCCGATATTGAATATCCGAATTGTGTGTCGCCCTTGAACACACATCACCAGTAGAAGCAGTGAGATAAGCATAATCTCACCACCGACCAACGCATCCCGGATTGCAGGCCAAGGTCCGTTTGTTGGCGCACCAAAGACAAACGCGCCTTCCGTTTCAGGCGTTGGAGTCCCGAACATCTCCTCAGTGAGGGTTTCATAACCAGTGTTCAGTCCCTCCATGAAGAGTGAGATAACCCAATCGACGACATCTTTGAACCCCTCTAAGACGACATCAATCAGGTCCACCATAGTTAGCCCTCACTAATCGTAATCTCACAATTATCGAACTCTTCTGAAGCGGAGTATTGGAAACGCGGTTAGTCCCTACCCGTGTTTCTAGAATGACTTCGAAGCTCCCGGTTTGTTCTTCACTCTCACACGAAGTTCCCTCACCTCGAACGAATGCGAACGGTGAACGGTAACTGTACAGTGTAAGCTGCTCTCCCGGTTCTATGACTACCTCGTCAACTTCTATATCTTCTTCTGGATCGTATATGCCACTGACATCGTCGTTTTCATCGTAGTTCGTCCCTTCATCATCCGAGGGATATGGAACATCACCGATAAAGAGGAGCTGCGTGATTGCATCCGGACCATTCCCTTGATTTTCGACAGAAACGAAGGCCTCTTTTGAGATTTTGTCACTCGAGCTATCCCACATCTCTTCAGGCTGGTTCTTCCCGATCCCCATCTCCACAATGCTAAGATCCGGTTGAACGGAAAGAGCAGACTCTTGTACAGTCTCCTCGCCCTCTAGCGCGAGAACACGATACTCTCCTGGAGTGTATGAGGTTCCAATCTCGAACGAAACTTGCTGTGCTCCTGTTGCTACGTCACGCTGACCAAACGGTTCCCCATTCGGCTGGATGAGGTTGACTTGGCTAACATCGGTCTCTTCCGAGAGTTCCACTTTGATCGCTGTCCCATCGACTACAACGCGCTGAAGTGGACCCTGATCGTTCGAAGAGGGAGTTCCGTCACTGGGGGATTCGGAGTTCCCATTTGAATTCATGCACCCAGCTATGCTGGCTAGGGCGGCAGTAGATATTGTCTGGAGGGCGGTCCGTCTGCTGAGCTGTGAGTGTTTTTGAGTCATTGTTTTAGGGAACAGATCTCTGCGGGACGGAGCGGCTACGAACACGGGACCGTGTATTTACTATCCGAGTGGCCCTTCTTTGTCGAGCGCTCTTGCTCCTTGTAACACCAATCCTCGCCACGTAAGCCCATGAGCGTCTTTGACTTCGCTCAGTTGCTCGTACTCCTCCTCGCTGACCTCGATATTCAGGTTCGGCATCTACTCTGGAACTTAGTAATTCATTATCCTTAACTATCATCCCTTCGTTAACATTAGTGTGGGTACCACGGTCACGAAAACGCTTCAGGCAACGCTCGTACCTCCAACGACACACAAAGAGCGACGCCTTCAGCGAACCGTGGCCACGTATCGCCGTGCCCTTTCGGACGCGTTCAATAGTGGTGCGGAGACGCGCTCGGCAGTCAACAACATCGTCACGGACGACAACCTCACGTCCTACGCTAAGGACGCGCTCAAGTCCTACGTCCCGCAACTCTACAATACGTACAACGCCAAGGAATTGACTGACGATCACCCAGTCCGGTTCACGAACCGGGGTTGGGAATTGGATCACTCGCCCGATCGGACCCACGAGTTCTGCTGGCGCGTTCCACAAGCTGGGCGCGGGACCTCGTTTTGGATACCGCTTCGCATCAATCCCGATCAGCGGGAGTTGTGGGATCGCCTCTACGATGGTGACGTGTCTGTAGGCCAGTTCCGATTGCGCCAAACCCGAACGTCGTGGACATTGAACGTCACCGTCGAATACAGTGTACCGGAGCAAGAACCGCCTGAAGAGCCTACACCGATCGGCTTCGATGTGGGTGAGTCGGCGTTGCTCGTCGGCTGTGCCGTCGAGCGCGGTGCTCCACAAGACCCACTGTTCATTGACGGTGGACACGCGCGATATCTTCGGAAAGAGATGTTCACGACGCTCCGTCGTCTTCGAGAGCGAAACGCCGCCGATTGGCGGATTGACGAGCGTTCCAACTACCACCAGAACGCACTCACGGATATTGTCGAGAAGGCGAGCCGAGAGGCCGTCGAGTACGCCGGGCAGTTTGAGAAGCCAGTAATTGTCCTCGAAGATCTGTCGTATATCCGTGAGTCGCTGGACTGCGGAAAGTGGATGAACCGTCGTCTTCACACATGGGCGTTCGCCCGATTGCAGGACCGTATCGAGGACAAAGCCCTCGATGCTGGCATCCCTGTCGAGTACGTCAATCCGGCATACACGTCGCAGACGTGCCATGCGTGCTCCCACATCGGATCGCGCTCGGGTCAGGCGGAGTTTCGTTGTACCAACGACAGCTGTTGGGTGACGACGTATCAGGCAGATCTGAACGCGGCGGTTAACATCGCTAACCGTCTCGACCCGTGGGGAGAGAGCCTGCCGTTGAAACCGGCGGGCGATGACTCGCCACGGGACGGGAGTGCCTGTGACAGCACCACGGGACACCGAGAGACGAGTCGGAGACCCCGACAGATGACTCTCTCGGCGTACAGTTCCGAAACCTCCTCGCTCCGCGAGACTTCCTTTGTAGGGGACTCTACCGTTCATGGTGGATGAGGATGTCACGGGTTTTGTCCGAAGATATCTTCTGGGCCGAGCATCCGGAGGAGGCGCTTGCCAGCGTAGAACATCACGAAGAACGGCAGAAGCTGCCAGCCGACCTCGAACACCAGTGCAAACCAGCCGTCGATCGTCCCGAGTGGATGCCAGCGGGCCGTCGCGGTATCACTCACGTACGCCGGGTCGTGCCCGAGCCACGAGCCAGGGTGGTACCGAGCCGTGTAGATGCCCGGTTCGTCGATGGTCACGATCGCCACCCCCGAGGCGTTGGTCTCGATGCGCTGATCCGCGACCGTGATGTACCCGTTCCGGGTGGTGCCGCCGATTGGATACTGACGGCTATCGTCGAGCCCGATCGGCGCACCAGTTTGATTGTCCCGCAGTTCGACCCTGAGCGTCGCTTGGGACTGATTCTGTTGGATGACCTCGACAGTGAGATTACTGCGGCGGAGTTGTCGCTCGGAGCCGGCATCCGGCTCGACGATTGACGCATTCACGCCCCGGACGATGCCCGCAACGTGCAGCGCCTCTCGATCGACGTTCTCGGCTCGAACGGCGACGCCGTACGTCGTCGTGTACGACTGGTTGACGATGTCGATATCGATGTTCTCACCGATGGTGCCGACTGGCGACGGGCGGTCAGTCCCCCAGGTCTCGATGAGTTCCGGCCCGTCTCGAACCGGCTCGGCACGCGGCCCGATCCGCGAAGGGTAGGCGTGGACGTACACCGGAATCGCGTCCGACTGAACGGTCGCACTAGCAGTCCGATTCGACCGAACGAGCGTGTCCCAGTTGGTGTTCCGAGCGGTGTAGAACCGCCAGATGCCACGGACCCGTGCCTCACCGTCCTCCGTGAGCGTGTACCCCTGCCACGGCCGCGACTGGAAGATGGCCACGCCGGCATCGCCGTTCGGATACTCGGCGTAGTAGGGGTACGCCGAGAGGTCGTAAATCTCGACGGCGATCGAATCGGAGACGTTGCGTGATTCCGTCCGATAGGTAACGTCGACGTCCGTTCGGTCACCCAGGTCGGTTCTGACGGTTTTCTTCAGCCGGACGCTAATCTCCGCTTCCAGCGTGAGATTTGCACTCCAGTCGTCCTCGATCTGGTAGTCGAGGGCAGGCGTATGGGCCCCGTCACGCTCGGCGATGGTCTCGCCGTCCGTCTTCACCCGGACTGCTTCGATCTCGTGCTCCGTGAGCGACCACGAGATAGTCGTGTTGCCGGAGGAGCTCCCGTTGGGTACGCGAACGCGGTAATCAACGAACCCGCGCATCGTCCCATTCGGCGCGATGTAGAGTGGGGTTTCACCGGACTCGAGGTGGCCACGAGTAGAGGGCTGGACCGCGAAGATCGTTGCGTGAGCATCTTCGATGAAGACGCCGTCCTCGAGGTCCGCGTGCGGCGGATGCACGGACGTATCTGGGCCGCCGGCGTTGAGGTCCTCAAAGTCGTTCCGCGTCCACGTCGCCGCGGTCGTGGGCGGCCGTTTGAACGTAATGTCCGTCCCGTTCGCGACTTGATGGACAGCGGAGCGGTCCTCGCCGTAGCGCTGGCGGTACTCCTCTTGCGTGATGTAGCTGTCCGCATCACGTGACCACAGCGTTGCCGACTCGTTTTCCGTGAGCCCGTTCCCCTCCGTACCTGGTCGTGGCGGGTCAGCGGCGACGATACCCGTGACTAGGCTCGTCGCGAGCAAGCCGGCCATGAGCACGGAGAGCTCTCGATGGTTCATAGGGCTCGCAACGGGGACTGCGGAGTGGTTACCAGGGGACGAGGTCGACGCACTGCGCCAGCGGGAGGCCCATCATCGACCCGGCAACCGTATAGAGCGGGCCGAGCACGACGAGGACGACCGCGGACTTCATCGCCGACCGCTTGTGGCGCTTGAGGCCCTTCTTCTGCTCGGGATTGAGGGTAAACATCTCGATGAGGGAGTCAGCCTGCCAGACGATGGCGAGGCCGACGATCCCCAGCGCGGTGGTCAGCTGGAAGAACCCCTCAATCATACTCGGGAGGTTGTCTGCGCTACAGACGGCGTTACTCTGGGCGGCGACCGGCTGGACAGCGAACAGGCTCAGGAGGACGACGGTGAGCGCTGCCTGTCGAGGGATCTTCCCGGTCAGCGGTGACTGGTTTTCGACGCTACGCTCAGGGTCGGAGGGAGTCTGATCCTGTGACATAGCGGGTTAGTCGTCAGTGGCGTCTCCAGCCGTGGGCTGGTTCTGCTGCTCTTCGACGAGAGACTGGAGGTCGTCGAAGCGGTTGGTGTCCTCTGCGATCTCTTCGAGTGTGTAGCCTTGTTCGCGGGCCCGTTCGAGGAGGTCGCGGAGTTCATCGGGGTCAACACCGCGGACTTCCATTTCCTCGCGGAGGGCGCGGCGATAGAGGGCGGAGGCGTTGATGTGGTCGTTCCACATCAGGTACAGGTCATCGATGTCTTCGATGGTGACTGACCTCGTAATCATACATGCGGGTATGGGTATGCACCGGCTGAGTCCCGGTACATATTGGCGCGGTAGCTGGATGATGCCTAAATGCTTTCTGGCCACCAATAACTGCAAATTTGTTGAGTAAATTATAACCAAATTACTTGTTGCCCTCGTAGAAAAAGTATTAACCAACACATGCCGAGTGCGGTGGGGAGTCTGTTGGTTAAAGCTGAGAATCAGCTCGCTTACTCGAGCTCCACAACTTCGCCGCTCCCCTCGTCGAGGATCTCTCGCACCTCGGCCAGGAGTTCCTCCCCTTCCTCGTGGAGTGCAGTACCTTCATCGAGGTCGCACTCGTCCGCGTCGAGCTGCTCAATAATTTCCTCGACGCGACTCACCCGATCGTGGATTTCGGCGTCTTTTGCCACGGTTAGATCACCCCCAGCCAAAGCCCAGTGATGACCAGTAACAGCAACAGCAGTACAGCGATGGCGACCTTGTAGTAAATCGGTGGGAGGCCCTCGGGTGCGGTCGCTTCATCGACTGCTTCGGCGAGCTCCTGTTCGTGTTCGTGGTCCTGCTGGAAGGTCTCGTACGCGGCGTCAAGCTGTTGCTCCAGCGGCTCGATCTCACTCGCAAGGAACTCTTGGCGGGAGTTCACGATATACTCACCGGCGGCGGTCGGCGTGATCGTCGCGACGTCCGCCACCTGATCCGCGATGAGTCGGTCATCGGTGTGGCCAATCGCGGTGACAACCGGGGTATTCGCGGTGAAGATCGCCTCCGCGACCCGCTCGGTGTTGAAGGCTTGGAGGTTCGAATCGCTCCCACCGCCCCGACTGACGATGATGGCGTCGACGTCCTCCGAGCGGTCGAGATGGTGGATGCCGTTCGCGATGGACGTCGGCGCGTTCGACCCCTGGACGGTTGCGTCCTTCACCAGGATGTCGACGGTGGGGTCCTGTCCGTGGATCGCGTTTTGGATGTCGTACCGGGCGTCTCCTTGAAGGGACGTGACGACACCGACCCGCTCCGGGAACGCCGGCGGTTGCTGTTTCTGTTCGTCCTCGAACCAGCCACGCTCTTCGAGTTCGCTTCGCAGTCGCTCGACGGCAGCCGCCTGGTCGCCGTCGCCAACGACGATCACCTCCCACGGTTTGAGGTCGATTTTCCCACCTTCCCCCCAGTAATCGATATCGCCCTCGAGGATGACTTCGGTCCCGTCCTCGAGGTCGGCGTCCATCTCCCGGTAGCGGTTCGCCCAGATCATACAGGGGAGCTCGGCCTCGCCGTCGGTGAGCGTGAAGTAGAGCGCCGTGCTGTTCTGGTGGAGGTCGGTGACCTCCCCGATACAGCGGACGCCGTTGAGGGCAGGCGTGTCCTGGACGACCGACGCGATCCGGTCGTTCAGCTGGGACACGCTAAGGACCTCTCTCGCATCGGGTTCGACCGCCTGCCGTTCGGTATCCGGTGCGTCCGCCATCTCCGTTGCCTAACTTCTGAACAGTAACCTCAAAAAGCTACGTTCGAGTGCCGGATGGGCTGCGTTACGCAGGCCTACAGGTCGCGGGGCTGGACCGTCTTCCGGTCGTTGGCCTCGGCACGCTCTGCGGCGTCGTCGAGCAGTTCGGCGACCTCTTCGTTGAGGGCGTCGTAGAAATCTGCCGAGACGTTGTGGTCCGAAAGTGCGTCCTTCACGGCTGCTTTGACGATTAGGTCAGACATTCCATCGCGGACTTCTCTTGTCCACCATATAAAGGTTCGAAGTTCTCACGTAGTCTTCCTGACCAGTCCCGCCGAATTCGCCTCTGAGTACCAGAGAGAACATATGCCACCCCTCAAAAATAGGGAACAGGCAGATGCACGATCTAACTGGGTTCCAGCGGGATATCTTGTACGTAACCACCGGTCTCGAGGAACCACATGGGCTCGCAATCAAGGACGAACTCGACGACTATTACGAGCAGGAGATCAATCATGGCCGCCTCTATCCGAATCTCGACGATCTCGTCAACAAAGGACTGCTGGAGAAGGGCGAACTCGACAAGCGGACGAACGTGTACACAGTCACGCAACGCGGATTGCGGGAAATCGAGGCGCGACGTGAGTGGGAAAGTCAGTATTTAGAAGACGTGAACGCACCCACTCCGTCGTAGAATCATTATAAAAGCGGGACTGCTTTACCCACTTCCCACGAATCCACAGTAAGATGGCTCGGCTCGTCTTCTATCACCACCCACAGGCCGAGAATTTCTCACTCAAATATAGCTCGGCATCGGTGGCAGAGATCCTGTCTCAGCGAGAGCAATCCGACGAGTCGACAAAGCTCATCGGGTACCCCTTTGAAACACCGGTCTATGTGCTCTACGAAGGCGATTCAGAGATCGAATCAGCCCGAGAGGTCGACTTCGATCAGGAATGGCTGAGCGACCGTATTCGTGACCTCCCCCGTGCTGGGCAGGTTGTCGCATTCCGATTAGTAGAGTTGCTCGAAGCCGCGGTCGATGTTCGAGATGAGGATGAGTTCCGGCTCTACAAGGAGTTCGAACCGCAAAAGATCCAGCAGGCACTCGATCACGTCTCCTGGGGAGCACCACTTCCGACCGTCGCTGGAGAGGTGATGTCGAATTTGATTCTCCGACATTCCCTCCCGAATGCGAATCATCGAACTGGCATCGCGATGCTGCAGTTCTGTATTGAGGGTGTGGACCCGGATTTTGAGATGCCACGAACACACGTCGACGACGATTCCTGGCGAGAGTGGGTCGATCCCTATATCGTCGATTCCAAACGGCTCATTACTGTCCGCCGGAACAACCTCCGTTTCAAGCAACTCGAAGAGCTGGACGTCGACCTCGTCGAACGGAAAGATGGGATCCAAATCCGATTAGCCGAGTTCGAGCTGGATATGCACTGGCGAGAAGCCCTCTCAGAGTATGCTGGGCAGCACGAATCCCACTGTACGGACTTCGCGCAGGCAGTTCTCGAACGAGCAGGACGGGACGATCTACTTGACCGTCAAGGACCAACGAAACAAGAGTTCATCACGTATCTGGAGAACGGACTGGTCGAACGAGACTTCAGAGAAATGTTCTGATCAGTCGCGAAGCTCGGCGACCGACTGACCAACCTCACGGACGTGTTCACTTCGCTCGAGGTCGAGTTCCTCGGCGAGGTAGTCAACCGTTTCTTCGAGGCTCATATCGGAATGAAGTCCGTCTAACGGTATAAACCTAGTGCTGGTGCAACAATGTAGCCCATCAGAGGAAGCGTCTGTGTATACCAAACTACGTACCCCTCGAGAAAACTGTGGAATCGGTGACTGCATAGCGATACCCACCGAAATCACGCAGTGTCGCCATTTGCTGTCCATCAACCGAACTCAATTGAAAGAAGCTCCGAAGCGATCGGGAGCGTTTCAGTCTGCAGGTTGTGCGTCAGTCGCTGGTGTCCCGCTTGGAAGCTCGGGGATGGACAGGTCCACGCGGCGGAGCAGCTGGGCGTTGATCGCGACGATTACTGTACTCAACGACATCAGAAGCGCACCCACAGCCGGGGATAGCAGAATCCCAATCGGTGCCAACACGCCTGCTGCAAGCGGAATCGCGAAGATGTTGTAGCCGGCCGCCCAGACGATGTTCTCCTGCATCTTCCGGTAGCTCGCCTTACTGAGTTTCACCAGCCGAACGACGTCCATCGGGTTGTTCTGCACGAGGATGACGTCCGCCGACTGGACCGCAACGTCGGTACCGCTCCCGATTGCGATGCCGACGTCGGCCCGCGTCAGCGCCGGCGCATCGTTCACACCGTCGCCGACCATCCCCACGAGCTTGCCCTGGTCCTGGAGCTCCTGGACTTTCTTGTCCTTGTCTTCGGGGAGGACTTCCGCGAACACCGTGTCGATGCCCAGTTCGTCGGCGACAGCGTTGGCGACGTCCTGCGAATCGCCGGTCAGCATCGCCACCTCGATGCCTAGCTCGTGGAGGGCGTCGACGACGCGGAAACTCTCCTCGCGGATCACGTCGGCCATCGCGAACGCGGCGATCAACTCTCCGTCGCGAACGAGATACACCACCGTCTGGGCGTTCTGGCCGGCCTTGTCAGCGAAGTGCTGGAGATGGTTGGGGATCTCGCTATCGAGCTGTGAGAGCAGATTCGGACCGCCGACGTACACCTCGCTTCCATCGATGTTCGCCCGGACCCCTCGCCCTTTGATTGCCTCGAAGCCGGACGCATCAGGGGCACTGAGATCACGCTCGTCAGCTGCCTCGCGGATGGCTCGTGCGATCATGTGTTCGGAGTCGCTCTCGACAGCTGCCGCCAGTGCGAGCGCGTCGTCCTTGTCGACGCCGTCGACGGTCGCCATATCGACGACGCCGTGCTCGCCTTCGGTGAGCGTCCCCGTCTTGTCGAAGATGATCGCGTCCAGCTTCCGTGCGTCCTCCATCGCGATGCGGTCGCGGACGAGCATCCCGTTGCGCGCCGCCAGGGAGGTGTTGATTGCGACGACGAGGGGGATGGCGAGTCCAAGGGCGTGTGGGCAGGCGATGACGAGCACCGTGACGACGCGCTCGATGACGGTCGCATCGAACGACACCGCTACCGTCCACGCGATTGCGGTCACGACTGCCGCCCCGAGCGCGACGTAGAACAGCCAGCCCGCCGCGCGGTCGGCCAGCACCTGCGTCTTGGACTTGCTCTGCTGAGCTTCCTCGACGAGCCGCATGATGCCAGCAAGCGTCGTCTCCTCGCCCGTCGCACCGACACGGACACGGAGACTGCCGTCACCGTTGATCGTCCCACCGATGACCTCGTCGCCGGGTTCCTTCGAGACGGGCTTGGACTCACCCGTGATCATCGACTCGTTGACGTCTGAATCTCCCTCCTCGACGACGCCGTCGGCGGGCACGCTCGCGCCCGGCCGGACGAGCACGAGGTCTCCCTCGGAGAGCTCACTAACAGGGACCTCTTCGGTCTCGCCGTCCTCGGTGAGTCGTTCTGCTGTGTCCGGCATCAGCTTCGCCAGTTCGTCGACGGCGCTCGAGGCTCGGCGTACCGACCGCATCTCGATCCAGTGGCCGAGGAGCATGATGTCGATCAGTGTGACGAGCTCCCAGAAGAACGCCGACTGCGTCGGGAACACCACGCTCGCGAGGCTGTAGACGAACGCGACGGTGATCGCCATCGAGATGAGCGTCATCATCCCCGGTGCCCGGTCTTTCAGCTCCGGCACCGCCATCTGGAGGAACGGCACCCCACCGTACGCGAAGACGATGACGGCGAACACCGGGTTGATCCACTCGCTCCCCGGGAACGTTGGGACGGAGAACCCGAGCCACTCCTGGAGCATTTCGCTGTACAGGAGGACGGGAATCGACAGGAGCGTCGAGACGAAGAAGCGCCGGCGGAACATCTGCTCGTGGCCTTCGTGCATCCCGCCATGCCCCTCACCGTGGCCCTCGTGGGAACCGTGGTCGTGCCCTTCGCCCTCGTGTCCGGCGTGCTCGTGCTGCTCGTGGGATGCCATTTCATTCGCCGCAGCAGGGTGAGCCTCGTCCTCCAGTAGCTCCTGTTCTACCCCTTCTTCGTCAGATTCACCGACCGCTTCATCGTGGTCGCCGTGTTCGTGCTGGTGACTGCTGGTGTCCTGCTGATCCTCTCCTCCCTGGGAATTCTCAGTTGTATCTTTGTGGTCATCCATAGATCATGTTCTCTGTAGAGGTGGATTCGCTGGCTTCCTGAATCTTCGCCCCTGAAACCGTACAGCAGGACCATCGTAGGCAAACTCCAAAGACAACTGTAGACCGTCGTCTCGAAGCGGTCCGTGCTATCCGCTAATTCCTACTCAGGCGTGAGCGGTGTACCCTGCGCCTTCGACGGCCTCCACAAGGGCCGTGACCTCTGCCTCACCCTCGACACTTGCCTGTTCGCTTTCCCTGTCGACGGTCACGGAAGTCACGCCAGAGACCTCTTCAAGGGCCTCTTCGACCGTCTGCTCACAGTGACCGCACGACATTCCTTCCACGGTGATGGTTGTCGTCATACAGAGGTACATACGTCTCCCTCTCTTTAGCGGATTCCCTCTTCGATCATACTGGTCTCTTGGGGGTCAAACTTTAGAATCCAAGTAACACCTGCGGGCGCAACGAACCAAATCACAGATTCACCAGCTGTCGATGGCGGGAAGATTCAGGTCTCGTTGTGGCGCTCCCTGTACGTCTTCGCTGCTAAAAAGACATATAGTGCGCCGATAGCCCGAATACCCGAGCGGAATCGCTCATTCCATTCTATCGACTCCGGACGCTCGTACAGGAACGCGGTGGCAAATCTCCGATACAGATCGGGAAACAGGAGGACGATCGCGCCGAACAGGCCGGTAAGATTCATCAGCCACGCGTATGCTCGCCCGTTACGGAGGGAAATCGCAGCTATCAGAACGCCCTCCGACCGGATAGCTGGACGGACCCACTCTCTCACAGTTCCCTCACTTGGGTTCGCAATCGCGAGTTTCTCGAAGAGCCCGACGATCTTGTCCGGGAACAGTGCTGAGATAGCGCCGAGGACACCCACGAGTGTTCGAATCATACGATATTGTACGACTGGTGCGGACATAATTCCCGCTGCGACCCTACACTAGCGAGAATAAGGGAATCCGAACAATAGCGACTTCGAATAAGGAACGACGCCCAGAGGACGCTTCTCGAATGAATGTCCCGAATACTCAGGGGTTCGGGGCATAGAGGGCGTAGAGAATTGACAGCATCCCGGCTGCGGTGACAACTGCTGCGACGAATCCTGCTTCGAAGATCGACACCTGGAGGAGTTCGAAGAGGACGCCTTCGAGAAGGCCGCCCAACCCGACCAGCGCGAAGCCGGCGGCGACGTACAGGAGCAACTGCGTGTGATGCCGCTGGTACCCACGATAGGCTTGGTACGCGATTACCAGCGCCAGCGCGGTCGTGAACAGCTTGCCGATGACGAATAACGTGTGTTCCATGAGTCAGTCTCCCCGCATCTCCTCGAAGATGGTCGTAATCCGGTCGGCGGGGTCCGGCCGGACATCGATCTGGACATCGAAGCCCTTGGCCTGCAGGAGAACTTCGACGCGTTCGAGGCGCGCCTCGTACTCACTGTAGTGCCGTCCGTCGGGGTCAACGTGCGTGTACTCCTCGAGGAGGCCCTGCTCGACGAGGCGCGTGACACGGCGTGAGACGGTCGGCCGTGACATGTCGCATTCCTCGCTGAGTTCTTTCGCGGACAGTCGGTCGGTCTTCGTCGCCACGAGGATGTCCCGGGCATACTCGTCGTCAAGCGTGGCGAAGATGTCCGACGGGTCGGCCTCCTCAGTCACACGTCCGTACTCGCGACAGGAGCGTAATATAGCCCCCCGGTTTTCTGACTCAGAACGCCGGCTCGCTATTATATCGTCTTACTCCGCCTACTGATAGTTGAAGGTGCAATAATTATGTCCACACTCGACTCCGGCATGAACCAGCTCGAGAGCAGAGTCGGCGGCCTGACCGTCGGCGGGAAAGTCCACAGCCTCAGCGCGTGGTTCGTACTCGCGCTCCGCCTCATGATGGGCTACGCGTTCGCGTACTCCGGGTTCACGAAGATCACCGGCGAGTTCGCCGCCGGCGGCTACCTGTCGAACGTCGCGGCGACGAACGGCAACCCGCTCGCGGGCATGTTCGCGTGGATGGGTAGCACGCCGTGGTTCGTCGAGTTCGCGAACGTCGCCGTGCCGTGGGGCGAGCTGTTCATCGGCCTCGGCCTGCTCGTTGGCGCGTTCGTCCGCCTCGCGGCGTTCTTCGGCGCGCTCATGATGCTCATGTTCTACTTCGGGAACTGGGACATGGGTCACGGGTTCATCAACGGGGACTTCGCGTACATGCTCGTGTTCCTCGCGGTCGCCGCGTTCGCCGCGGGCCGCATCCTGGGCCTCGACCAGTACATCGAGAACTACGACGTCGGCGGCGAGACGCTCGTCGAGCGCTATCCCGCCCTCGAATACATCCTCGGCTAACCACGCCGAGACCTTTGGGAGTACAACAATGCAAAATCCAATTCAAGCACGCGGGATTCGTTCTCTGGGACTCATCGTCGTCGGAGCGCTGGCTCTGGCCGTCGTCGCCGGAATGGCGCTAACACACGCGACTGTCCCAGATGCAATGATGTGGGGCTGGCACGACGGGATGTGGAACGACGGCCACATGGCCGGATGGGGTAGCTGGGGCTGGGGGATGATGCTGTTCGGTCTCCTGTGGATGGCACTCCTCGTCGCCGTCCCCCTCGGTTTCATCTACTGGCTGGGAACGCGGTCGCAATCGAACGGCCCCGCTGAGGATAGCGCACTCGCCGTCCTCCAAGAGCGGTACGCCCGTGGCGAGATCGACGACGAGGAGTTTGACCGCCGTCGCGCCCGTCTCACACCAGATGATGGACGGTAACGGACGGTCGTTCCCTACTCGCTGACTTCGGTTTTCACGACGGTTGCCGGACGCGTCGTCAGCCGAAGGACGCGGTCGGTGACACTTCCGAGCAACGCACGATATTCGTCCGGCCGGCGTTTGGTACCGAGCACGAGGAGATCGGCGTCACAGTCGTCTGCGTGGTCCACGATGGTCTCAGCGGGGCGGCCATGTTGCATTGCCGTCTCGACATCGACATCGGTTTCTGCGGCTCGACGTCGGAGTTCGGAAAGCGTCTCCTCGCCGTGTTCTTCGAGACCGTGTTCGGGACCTTCGGCTTCGTCGACGTACTCGTCCCCGCTGTACGCAGTTACGACATCCTCGTCAACGACGTAGAGCACATGGAGGACTGCGTTGTGAGCGGCTGCGAGCTCGAGTGCATGCGTTTCAGCATCTTCAGACGCAACAGTTCCATCGGTCGACAGGAGAATTCGGTCGTACATTCAGTCAGAATTCAAAGGCGGGTATCATAAATTCGGCTTCCAATTCTCTCTGCTCAAGAGTCACGGTAGCGTGTTCAGTATGGCCGCGTCAGCGGATGTGTCCAAGCACGACTGACGTACTCAATCGAGACTGTGAACCATCAACGAGCTGTCCGTCAGTGGTCGTGCCCCTCCATCACCATCGGATGCCCGGTGGCGTATTCGTCCGGGTTTTCCCCGAAGGTCTCCTTGCAGGTCTGCGAGCAGAAGTAGTACGTCTCGCCGTCGTGCGTCGCCGATGGCTCGCTGTCGTCAGTCCGCATCCCACAGACGGGATCGCGGTACTGGCCGGGCGCACCGAGACCGCGACGATAAACATACAGCAGGAACCCGGAGAGCGCGAACGCGATGAGGTTGAGATAGAACGTGTAGTTGAGTTTGAAGTACGTCTGCTCCGTCGCCGTCTCGCCGCCCGCCAGATCCGGAACGATTCCCAGCGCGTCGAACAGCAGCTCCATGAGGAAGCCGGTGAACGCCATCGTCACGAAAAAGACGCCGAGGATGTACAGCATGATCTTCCAGCCGTAGTACTTCCGGTAGACGTTCAGCACGGGGATCGTGATGAGGTCGGCGTAGACGAACGCGATGATCCCGGCGAAGCTGACGCCACCGCCCCACAGCGCGACGGCGAACGGGACGTTGCCCATACTGCCAACGAAACTGAGGACGGCTATGGTGACACCCATAATTGCGTTCTCGGCGGTCACGAGCAGGCCGTCGCCCTGAATGAACAGCGTGTTCCACACCCACTGGGGGACGAAGACGATGACGAACCCCGAGATGAGGAAGCCAGCGACGATGTCCTTCCAGATCATCGACCACTCCTTGCGGTACTGATTCCCGATTTTGTACCAGCCACCCCACGACAGCAACTCGTCACGCCACCCGCCGCGACTCGACGTCTCCTGGCGGTAGGTCTCCATACAGCCCTCCGAGCAGAATTTGAGCGTCTCCCCACCGTCGGTCGTGAGCGTGTACTCGTCTTTGCCTTCCATCCCGCAGGTGGGGTCTTCGGTGACGCCCGCCTCACGGTCGCGCTCGTTGAGCGTCTCCCGGACCTCGTCGAAGAGATTCTCGGGGAGCGTGAGGTGGACGATCACCGCCATCACGGCGATGAGGATGAGGCCGCCCAGCAGTTCCGCCAGGAGGAACTCCCAGCCGAGCAGAATCAGAATCATCAGCCCGAGTTCGACGATGAGATTCGTCGACGCGAACATGAACGCGAGGAAGTTCACCGCGTGCGCTCCCTTCTTGAACAGGCCCTTCCCGATAGCGACAGCGCCGAAACTGCAGCCGCTGCTCGCCGCGCCGAACGCGGTCGCCTTGGTGAGCCCACTCAGATCACCGTCGCCCAGCACCTGTGCCATCCGCTCCTTGGAGACGTAGACCTGGACGAGACTCGTGATCGTGAGACCCATAATGATCGCCCACGCCGCCGTCCAGAGGAACCCGACACCGATTCGGAGGGCTTCGAAGATGCCCTCGACCATCGTCACCTGCATAGATGTATCATCGTGCGGATCATCTTTTGCAGTTTTCCTTCAGATAGTTCGGGTTAGAGCCGCGGTAAGTATGAATTCAAAAGATTAGCGGTGGGTAGAACACGCAGGTCGAAGGCACAACCGCATTGAATAGTTAGGACGTAGTATTACTTGAGACCCAAACTCACGGAGGGATTACAATATGCCGACAAATTCAGACGACACGCGACTTGTTACGCTCCTCCTCGTTATCATCGGTGCCGTATTCATCGTCCCACTGTTCTTCATGGGCTTCGGGATGATGGGGTTCGGCCCAATGATGGGCGGGATGTGGGGCGGTCACATGTGGGGTGACGGGACGATGCCTGGCTGGATGTTCATCGTCGGCATCGTGATGCAGTTACTGTTCCTCGCTGCCCTCCTCGGCGGTGGCTACCTCATCTACCGTGCGATTACGGGAAGTGAGAGTAGCTCAGACCAAGCCCTCGAGGAGCTCCGGGTCGCCTACGCCCGCGGAGAGCTGACCGACGAGGAATACGAACAGCGACGCGAAGCACTCGAACGAGATACCTGATTTCCACCCGCGAAACTTGAATGATGACCGGATTCTCCGACCGCCGTCAAGAGCCAAGGCATCTGCAGCTTCCACCGTGGCTTGACCGATACATGACGCTGGGACTGTACGGACTCCTCGTCGGGACGGGACTCTGTCTGGTCGCGTTCCTCACGAATCCGGTTCCCGACCCCTCGTTCCCGTGGGCGACGCTGCCCAAGGCAGTACGGCTGCCGGTTGTACAGCCCCGCATCGAGCACTGGCCAGTGACCTACACTATCGGCATCTGGCTGTGGGTTTTCTGCTTCCCCGCACTCTTCCTCGCCGGATACCGGCGATACGGCGACAGGAGCCGTGGAGCAGCGGTGTGGCTCGTCGGGTTGCCGACCCTGGCGATGCTGGGCTGGACCACGTACTGCCGGTTCTTCTGGCCGAAACTCCATCCTCCGACTTGGAACGCCCCAGCCTACACGTTCGTTTGCTGGCTGTACTGTTCGACCTACGACGTGCTCTGGAGCAACACGGCATACACAATTGCGCTATTCGGCATCGTCACGACGCTCCTCGTCATGCGACACCAGGATACAGACCGATATGCCCTTCTCGGGTTCGGGTTCCTCGCACTTCCGCTCGGATTACCGGCCCTGTACGAAGGATATCGACGGGTGACGCGAACCAGGAGCTGAGGAACTGTGACGGGCGGCTTTACAGCTCTGCGGGGGACATCTGTGGGTGATAATGCGGGCTGGTAATTGGCATCACTCAGTACAGCCCGAGGAAACGTTATCCGTGAGAGCCTCCTCGACACGAGTATGTCGACGACCGTCTCAGCACCCGAAACAGACGAGACGTGTGCGTACTGTGAATCCCAAATCTTCGACCACGACCCCATCTGCGTCCGCGACTGCGATGATGACTGTGGCTCGCCCAAGTACTTCTGTAACTACGCCTGTCTCTCCGCATATATCGACGAAAACAATCTTACTACCGGCAATGCGTGTGAGTGGACTCCCGACGACACCAGCTGTTGCTGATCGGTCCGTTCGAAGCCTTCAGCGACCGTTATTCACGGAATCCGAGTAACCGAAGCCCGTTCAGTGAAACGAGGACGGTGGACCCCTCGTGGCCGACCACGGCCAGCGGCAGGGGGATGCCTCGCAACAGAATCGTCCCAACCATCAGGGCGATCGCACCGAAGGCGATTGTGAGATTGACCGTCAACGTCCGGCGCGTCCTGCGACCGAGTCCGAGCACGTAGGGGATCTTCCCGATGTCGTCGCCCATCAAGACGACGTCAGCCGTTTCGAGGGCAACGTCGGTCCCGGC
This sequence comes from Halobacterium hubeiense, assembly GCF_001488575.1. Lineage (NCBI taxonomy): Archaea > Methanobacteriati > Methanobacteriota > Halobacteria > Halobacteriales > Halobacteriaceae > Halobacterium > Halobacterium hubeiense. The sequence continues at coordinate 3,881 of NZ_LN831304.1, read as the reverse complement.
GCCACCCATCGCGATCCCGAGCGTCGCCGTCGCCAACGCGGGTGCGTCGTTCACCCCGTCACCCACCATCGCCACGTTCTCGTATCGCTCAACCAGGTCTTCGATAGTTGCCACCTTCTCTTCCGGCAGCAGTTCCGCCTGTACCTCGTCGATACCGACTTCGTCGGCGATCTGCTGGGCGACACGTTCGTTGTCGCCGGTCAGCATAACGATGTGCTCCACACCGAGCGACCGGAGATCCTCGATCATCTCTGCAGCCCCCGGCCGGACCGTGTCGGTGAACGCAAGCCATCCCAGTACCGTGGCGTTGCCAGCGTGCTCGCGGGCGACAAGGACACTGGTCTTCCCCTCCGCCTCCAGGGTCCGAAGCCTGTCGAGACCGGGTTCGAGTCCCTCGATCGCAGCGTCTTCGAGAACCGTCTCGACGTAACTCCGATTCCCGATGTGGATGGTTCCGTCGTCGACGTCGGCGCGCACGCCTTTCCCGGCCTCCGACTGAAACCGTCGCGCGTCGGGGACGTCGAGGGCGCGGGCTTCGGCTTCCGAGACGGTCGCACGAGCCAAGTGATGCTCCGAGCGGGCCTGGACGGAGGCTACGAGCGAGAGCAGCTCGTCGGGCGTCAGTGACTCGTCCGCGAGGCCATCCCGGACGAACACGTCCGTCAGCTGTGTCTCGCCCCGCGTGAGGGTGCCCGTTTTGTCGAATGCGACCGCGTCGATGTTCGCCGCCGCCTCGACGTGTTCGCCGCCCTTGAACAAGACGCCCTGCCGGCCGCCGGAGGCGATCGCCGACAGCACCGCCGCCGGCGTGGAAATGATGACCGCACACGGCGACGCAGCGACCATGAGCGTCATCGCGCGGTAGAACGTGCTGGTGAACTCGCTTCCGAGCGCGAGCGGGATGGCGATCGCCGCGATTGTGAGTCCGAACACGCCGAGGACGTACGGCTGCTCGAGGCGGTCGATGAGCCGCTGTGTAGGCGCCTTCTCGCTCTGAGCACGCTCGACCATATGGATGAGACGGCTGATCGCCGACTCGTGGGCCTGCCGCGTGACCTCGATTTCGAGGCTGCCGCTCTCGTTGATCGTCCCCCCGAACACCTCGTCACCGGGTTCCTTCGGCACGGGGACGGACTCACCGGTGAGCGACGCCTGATCGACCGTCCCCTCGCCGGACGTGACGACGCCGTCGAGCGGGATGCGGTCACCCGGGCGGACGACGAACACGTCGCCCACGGCGACTTCGTCGATTGGGACGGTGACCTCCTCCCCGTCGCGTAGCACCTGCGCTTCATCCGGTCGCATCTCGACGAGGGACTTGATCGCTCGGCGTGAGCGGCCGATCGCGTAGTGCTGGAGCGTATTCGAGAGCGAAAACAGGAACAGCAGCATCGCGCCCTCGAACGGGGCGCCAATCGAGAGGGCACCGAGTGCCGCGACGATCATCAACAGGTCGATGTCGACCGCACGGTGGCGCAGCGTCTCGACCGCCCCTTTGAGTCCGTACCAGCCACCGAAGACGTATGCGACGCCGTACCCAGCCCACATGAGAAGTTGAGGTCCTTCGAGCCACCCCGTCACTAGGCCGACGGCCATCCCGAGGAGGGTCAAGCCGACGAACACGACCTCCTGCCTGAGTTCCGAGCGGGTACTCACCTCATCCGTTGCTGTCTCAGATTCGTCCTGAATCGACACGTGGCGGTCGCGGACAGCGTCTCGAATCGTTTCTTCTGAGATGAGGCTCCCGTCGTAGGTGATCCGGGCGTCTCCTGTTCGAAACGAGACGTCAACATCGTGGACGCCGGAGAGACGCCTAAGATGTCGTTCAAGTGCCCGTGCTCCCGCGTCGCCCCGACCACCCCGTCGTTCAATGTGGATCGTACACGTCGAGAGAGATGGAGATTCAGTAACAGCCACGTTCTCGGTACCTATGAGTTGGTTTGATTTCACGTTTGAGGTGGGCCGACGAGCATTCATCCGATCCTAATCCCGGCACACGAGTCGAGGGTTTCATCCAATGATGGTTACCGGGATCTGTGCTCGGCGAGTGACTGTCTCGGCAACACTTCCGAGGAACGTCCGGTCTAGGCCTGACCGACCGTGGCTCCCCATAACGATCTGGTCGATGCCGTTGTCCGCAGCGTAGTCGAGAATCTCACGCGCTGGTTTCCCGACTTCAGTGACAGTATCGAGCACAATATCGTGGTCCGCCGCGAGATCCGTCGCAGTCGTGTGAATCTCGGTCGCCCGCTCCTGGGCGGTATCGTACCAGTCCTCTGCGACTGGCAAGCCGCCGGCCTCTACATCGATTACCGAATCGATCGGGTTGATGACGTAAATAGTGGTAATCGTGGCGTTCGGAAAGGTCTCGAGTGCGTATATGAGTGCACGCTCGGCAAGCGGGGAGCCGTCCAAGGCGACGAGAACGTTGTCAGGCATACGATAGAGTTCGAGAGGTGTTGAGAAGAGTGTAGTGCCGAAAACTCGGCACTAGGAGTACCGTTAATTACCCATCAATCTCTGAGAGCGCCTCTGTTGCAACGTCACCGAGTTCTCCGGCCTCGATGTGCGAATATCGCTCCCGAACCATCTCCTCTGAGTTATCGAGATACCGGGCCGCCACCGTGTACCCGAACGCGCGGACAAGCACCTCCCCCATACCACGACGACCACCGTGCGGGGCAAGATAATCGTGTTTCGGATGGTCGATATCGATCTCTGCGGTCTCCGAGAGCCGTTGAAGAATTGACCGTGCGCCGTCCGTCGTGATCGACGGCGGCCGAATGTCCTCATCGAGCGCCAGCAGGAGGTCGCGGGCGTATTCGTTACGGCACTCAGTAATTGCTTCTGAACGTTCCCCTCGTTCGCCTAGCTCTTCCCGAACGAGCTCTGCGAGCGTCCGTTGGTCGAACGTCGGAAACACCGGCCAGCGCTCCGTCGGTGGGTCCATCAGCTGACGGAAGCTCCGCAGCGGCGAGATCACCGGGTCGGGGAGACTCGCGGCGTCCCACTGCTGTTTCTTCCGGTAGACGTCCATACTGCCGTCGTCGAGGGAGAGGTCCTCCCAGCGGACGCCGCGCCGGCGCGGGTCGTTCGGATCGCGGAGGAGTTCGCCGACGCGGACGGCGGTGTACGCGAGGACGAACACCAGAGCCCGGTCACGAGCCGCCTTCAGCGCCGCGTAGCGTGCTCGTTGCTTGTCGAGGGAGTCAGTATCCTCTGGGAGTGTCGTGTACGCCTCGACGACGTCGCGAGCCTGTTCGTCGACGTGGCGGGTGAGGGCGTGGCGCTGTTCGGACGTCCAGGCCTGCTGGTCGCCGGGCTTGCGGCCGTCGTCCTCCGGCAGCGGCGCCATCGCACTCGCCCGTTGCGCGTAATGGGCTTCGAGATATCCCTCGTTGACGCACCAGCCACACCACGCAGAGATATAGCGGTAATAGGTTTGGACGGTGTTCTGTTTGAGGCCACGGTCACCAGCGAGATACCGGGCGTACTCGCGGAAGACGCGTTCGTCGAGATCGTCGAAGGTGGGATCGCGGTCGACGTCGTTGGGGACGATCCCGGCCCAGTCGTCGTCACCGCGGTCGCCGGCGACCCACTCGGCGAACCGCTCGAGCTCACGCGCAGCGTTTCGTCGATAGTTCCCGCCGTCGCCACCGCGGCCTTTCCCCTTGTCCTGGAGGTAACGCTCAAAGCTATCGTCGAGCGGCGTCGAAAGTGCTCGGTCAGACATCCACCGGCCCTCCACCGTCCTGCGAGTCCGGTCTCGGTGCCTCTACCCTGGGGGAAGCGCCGTCGTGAGGCGGTTGCAGCATTCGTGCTTCACCGACGGCGGCGGGGTACTTGAAAGTGGTCGTGATTATTCATGTAATCACGTCCAG